>JBAQJG010000706.1:0-12108 GCA_049300145.1 Chthoniobacterales bacterium
GCTGCTGCTGGAGCCAATCCAGCTCCGGCCGCGCAAGCCGCAAGTGTCGCCGCGAGCCCGACTGGAAGCGCAGCTGGCGTTGAACCAAAACCCGGAGAGCCACCGCCATACTCCGCCGCCTGGCACCATCGGCATCTTTATTCACCGCGCAGTTTCTCGATCGACTCGGACATGCCGGCCTATAGTTTTCTTTACGAAAAGCGTCTCATCGCCGGCGAAC
The DNA here is from genome assembly GCA_049300145.1 of Chthoniobacterales bacterium. Classification (GTDB taxonomy): domain Bacteria; phylum Verrucomicrobiota; class Verrucomicrobiia; order Chthoniobacterales; family UBA10450; genus AV133. The sequence continues at coordinate 221 of JBAQJG010000706.1, forward strand.
CTTCCGCCGAGGCTCTCAAGCTCACCGGCCGCGACGCGCCACCCGCTGGTTGGGAGATCGTTCCCACCTACGACGCGCGATGCCTCGTCGCCTATTTGATGTCGCTCGATCAATCGCATCCACTTAAGGAAGTGAAATCCGCTGCGCCAGCAGCTTCACCCGCCGTTGCGCCACCGGCTTCACCCGCGGCCGCTCCACCAGCTTCCCCCGCGGCGTCGCCACCAGCCGGGAGGGGAACAAAATGAACGAGCAAACTCCCGACCGCTCGTCGCTCGTTCGTCAGGGGACTGATTACGGAGAAACTCCGGACGTGCAGCAGGTACACGCCGCCATTCAGCGCGAGAAACGCGAGCCGCGCGTCGGACTCGAACCGCTCTCCATCTGGTTGATCGCCGTTTACGGGCTCGCGGTCTTTTTCGGCGGCGCTTATCTCGGGCGTTACTCGGGAAATTTCAGCGGCGATGGTCTCGATCCCCTTGGCGGTCCGCCTCCAACAAAAAAAGCTGGTGGACCCCAGGGTGAGCAGCAGCAAGCCGAACTAACGCCGCGCGACCGCGGCAAAAAGATTTTCGCGGCGAACTGCCAGACTTGTCATCAAGCCAACGGTCTCGGCGTTCCCGGTCAATATCCTCCGCTTGCTGGCTCAGAGTTTACAACCGGGGGATCGCGCCGGCCAGCCATGATCGTCCTCAAAGGTTTGCAGGGCCCGGTCACCGTCAAAGGCCAAAAATTTGGCAGTGCAGTGATGCAACCCTGGGACAAAACATTGACCGACCAAAGAATTGCCGACGTTCTCACTTACGAACGGAGCGAGTGGGGGAACAATGCGAGCCCGGTTACGGCCGAACAAATTGCCGCTTTGCGCAAAGAGCTGGCTAATCATCCGGATTCATTCACTGAACCTGATGTGTTGGCGGTTCCGGCCAACGCGGAGCTTACCGGCGGCGAAGCCGCGCCACCGAAACCTGGCGAAGCCGCAAAACCCGTCGCCTCGCCGCCCAAGCCATAACCGTTTCTGCAAAGATCGTTTCGGCGTATTGGGTTGAGCGTCATCTGAGAGATGGCCCCCGAACCTGGTAAAAGCGTTATGGCTATCAGCGAAGTCGGGATGCTCTTGACACAAATTGCGTTCTATATTCGGATGCGGCTCACCTTTGATATGAATAGACTACTGCCTTTAATTTTGGCTGTGCTCGCAGCGTCAACACAAAAAACATTGAGTGCCGATCAAAGTCAGGACGAAGCTGAGATCCGGAACCTCGTGCAGACACGGCAACAGGAAGCGTGGAACCGGCACGACGCAAAAGCTTATGCCGCCCTGTTCACGGAAGACGGCGACTTGGTCAACGTAGTGGGCTGGTGGTGGAAAGGGCGTCCGCAGATCGAGCAGAAGCTTACCGACGCTTACAAATTCGTTTTTCGGGAGAGCACCCTGACTGTTAATGAAATTCAGGTTAAATTCCTCACTCCCGACATCGCGGTGGCGCACGTTCACTGGTCCATGGTTGGAGCTAAAACTCCGCCAAACATTCCTGAGCCTCGACAAGGCATTCAAACGCTGACCCTGCGGAAGCAGGCAGGTAAGTGGCTGATTGCCGCTTTCCAGAATACGAACGCCATACCTGAAACACCATTTCCAAAGGGACCACCGATTGCTCCGTCCGCGCCAACTGCGACGCCTTGAGACCGAACCAGCGCTCGCCCGGCGATTGCCAGCGCCTTCCCGCCTACTCGCCAGTGTCCCTTCCTGCCGGAGCACCGATGAATTTTCTGCATCTCCCGCCGACATTAGCAACCAAGAAAATGCAGTCCATATCTGGATTAGGCCAAAAGATTCGGCATAAACCTCGTTAGGCAGCAGCAAGTCAGAACATGGAGCTGATCCAAACCATTCCGCGTGATGTCGCGCGACGCCTGGGCTACTATGTCTATGCGTACGTGAGCCCCTTGGACAACCAGATCTTCTACGTGGGAAAGGGCAAGGGACTACGCGTTCTCAGCCATCTCAGCGATCGTGCCGAGACCCGCAAGGTCGCGGCTCTCAGACAGATCCGCGCTGCCGGGAAGCAACCCCGCATCGAGATTCTTGCCCACGGCCTCCGAAGCGCCGATGCCGTCTTGCAGGTAGAAGCCGCGGTTATTGACGCCCTGGGCTTACCGTCCCTTACGAATCAGGTACGCGGTTGGCGCAGCTCCCGCTACGGCCGGACACCGCTCGAGGAGTTGATCGCCTTCTATCGACGGCGCCCTGTCCGCATCCAAGAGCCGTCGATCTTGATTCGAATTACTGAAGTCTACCGCCCGCAGATGACGCCTTCCGAACTCTACGATGCTACGCGCGCGAGCTGGAAGCTTGGACCGAACCGTGAGCGAAGTACGCCTTTGCCGTATTCGAAGGGATCGTCCGCGAGGTATACGAAATATCGAAGTGGTTGCCTGCGGGGTCCACGTTTAACTTTCGAGATCCTCGCGGTGTCCGTGCTCCTGATCGTTGGGAGTTCGTCGGCCGCTTGGCTCCCGAACGGCTACGCCAGCGTTACATCAATCGGGACGTAAGCGGCTACTTCAAGCAGGGCGCCCAGAACCCGATTTCCTACGTGAGACTCCCGTGATCTTGGAGCCGTTGCTGCCTAACCATACATCTGGGAGAGAATCGGAGGGTCAGAGCTTATTATCGACACTGCGCGAAACGGAATCGGGAACCAACATTCATCCCGCTGCGAAACTGTGGAGGCGTGCGCAGGTTTCTACAGGCGAAATGGCTGCGCTACAGCAACGCATTCGCCAACAATTCCGCCATATGTTTGGGACGCGCCTTTGTTAAATCGCTGATCTGGTGGCGGCAACTCGTGCCGGATGCGATGATCTCTGTTCCTGCCGGTTGATTGTCGATCTTGCCGAGTAAATCGGCAGCGACTTGAACTGACAACTCGTATTTCTCGGCGAGCGCGCCGAACGCGCCGGCCATTCCACAGCAACCTGTGTCGAGCAGCATCGCTTTTCGCCCCGGCAACCGCTCCACCAGTCGTGCCATGAAGGCCGGATTCATCAGCGATTTAGCGTGGCAATGCGGATGAATCGCCACGTTAACTTCCTGATCTTGTCCACTTGAGGCGGGTCGATCTTTGAAGTGCACGGCGTCGGGTTCTCGAGTGAGCAAATCGTCGATGAATTTCTCGAATAGAAAACAGCGTGCCGCGATGTTCTCCGCATTATCGATCTTCAGTTCCCGGTAATCGTCCACGAACATCGACCAGCACGATGGTTCCAGGAATAAGATTGGAGTGGTGGAGTAATGGAGTGATGAAAGGAGATCGACGTTGTGCTGTCCGAATTTCGCTGCCGCATCGAGATTTCCCTGGCTGAACGCCGGGCGCCCACAACATTTGCGGTCCTTGACCAGCTCGACTTCGAAGCCAAGCGCTTCGAGCACTTTCACTGCGGCGATACCAATGTGCGGTTCGTGATAGCGCACAAATGTATCGTCCCAAAGAATGACGCGGCCTCTTCCGTAGCGGCGGTCTGCGACCGTCGCATTATTCGTGCGACGCTCATAGAGCGCCGCTACAGAAGAACGCTTCCCAAACCAACGATCGAACCGTTCGCTTGCGTAATGCGGCAGCGAACGCTTCGCCGAAATCCCGAGCGTTTTCTCCATGATTGCGCGAACTGTCGCAAGATCCACAATCGCGTTTGCGAACTGCGGCATCGCGCATCCCATACGGCCTAGCAAATCAACGGAGCTGAAGATTCGCTCGCGCAGCGGCAACCCATCCCGCTGATGCCGCGCGTAAAGCATTTCCGCTTTGAGCAACGCCAGATTGACGTTTGAAGGGCACTCTGGCGTACATCCTTTGCACGAGAGGCAATCGCTCAGCGCCGCATCTAGTTCGGCGGAGCGCAGCGGATCTTTGGAGTGCGCGGACATATCCGCGCTTTTGAAAGCGGCAATCCCGCGTCGGCGGGACTGCACTCCAAACCGCATTTCGAGCGCGGCGCGAATGATGTTGGCGCGTCCGCGCGTGGACATGATTTCTTCGCCGGTCGCGATGAACGTTGGGCACATGATCGGGGTGTCTTTGCGGCAGCCGCCGCAGCCGTTGCATTGCTCGAGATTGCCGATAAACGAGCCGTCCTTGAACGCAAATGCAAGTCGTGGCGCGAACGGCAGTTCGAGCGGCCGCTCGAAATTCTCGCGCAAGTGATTGTCGATTTTGGTAGGGAGGCCGCGCTGTGGCGTCTGGTCGGCGCTGCGCGCCGACTCTACCTCAAAAATTTTTCCGGGATTGAAAATGTTCTTCGGATCGAAGGCGCGTTTGATTTCACGCATTACGCCGAGCAATTCGTCACCGAGCTGCTCGCGCATGTACTCAGTGCGCGCCGTGCCGACTCCATGCTCTGCAGAAAGCGAGCCTTTGAATCGCCTAACGAGCGCGGAAGTCTCATTCGCGACTTGCCGGAATTTCTTTAGATCGGCCGCGCTGTGCAAGTCGAGCACCGGACGCACGTGCAGTAATCCGCTGGCAGCGTGCCCATAGTAACTGGCGTCCAGTCCGAGCGGTTTCATAATCGATTTCAATCCGGCGACATAGGCCGGTAATTGCTCCGGGCGGACCGCTGCATCTTCGATGAACGCGACTGGTTTGGCCGCGCCCACGCAGCCGGTCAAAAGTGAGAGGCCCGCTTTGCGCACCGACCAGACGAGATTCATCTCGTGCGGGTCCGTTAGGGTTTTTGTGCGCAATCCGAATCGTCGAGATTGCAAGAGCGACAATCGCTCGGCGACATCCTCATAAAACTCGACGAGCAAGATCGACTCGCACGGATCCGAATCGAGTTCGAGGAGATCGCGCGCGGCCTGAAAATGAAGCTGGCTTTTTGTTTGATCCAACAGAGGACGATCGATGTGTTCGATCGCCGCCGGCTTAAGATAAAGGAGCTCGACTGTCGCCTGCATCGCATCGTCAACCGATGCGAAGAAGATGAGGCCCAAACCTTTCTCGCGCGGCAGCGGCGAGATTTTCAGTTCGGCGGAGAAAATTGCGGCCAACGTTCCTTCGCTGCCGGCCAGAATTTCGCTAAGGTTATTTGGCGCGCGCGAAAATCTTTCGATCCCGTAGCCGGGCCAGCGTTTCAGCAGGCCTGGCGGCATGCGCTCGGCCATTTCACCAGTGCAAGCCCGAATGAGATTATCGATCTTGTCGCGTTCTGCGCCTAACGAATCGGATCCGGGACCGACGTTTACAATTCTTCCGTCGGCGAGGACGATTTCGGTCGAAACAACATGGTCGGCGGTTGTTCCGTAAACCGGGACGTGCGCGCCGGAGGAATTGTTGGCGATCATTCCGCCGAGGGTGGCACGCGAACTGGTTGCCACATCCGGGCCGAAACAAAATCCGTGCGGCTTGAGGAACGCATTTAGCTGATCGAGCACGACCCCCGCGCCGACGCGCACGGTGCGTCTTTCCAGATCGAGATCGCGGATCTGCCGGTTGTAGCGCGAAAAATCGACAATCAACCCTTCGCCAATGGCGTTTCCCACCAGACTAGTGCCGGCGCCGCGCGGCGTGACAGAAATGTTTTTGTCGGCTGCGATTTTGATGACGGCGCTCGCCTGTGATGCGCGGCGCGGAAAGGCCACGCCGATTGGTTCGATTTGGTAAATCGACGCATCGGTGGCGAAGAGTTGTCGCGTCAGATTATCGAACCGGACGTCGCAACCCGTGGCGGCGAATACCTCTCGCTGTGCCGAAGTCACTGTAACGCTAAGACAGGAAACCTGAATCTGCCTCCGCGGCAAGTCGATGGCAGGCGAAATGCTTTCGCTAGCCGAGCCAGTGAAAGGCACCTCAAAGCCAAAGATCCGCAAGCAGGGCGTGCGAGATCTCTATGATGAGATCATGGCCATCGTACAAGACAACGGCCAGGTAACATTGCCATCCTCAGCTTCTGCGCCTTCTCTCGCCAAGAGGCGGCGCCGGTCTGCGCTGGTTTTGGCAGGCGTTCTGATCGTCGTCCTCCGGTTTGTCGTGGGAAAGCGGCATTGATCGGCGAGGCGGACGCGCCCGATCAAAATCGCGCGTCCATACAGAGGATGCCGCAAATTGATGGCGGGCTGGCAGCCGCAGGTCGATTCCATCCGGTTTAACTTTCTTTTTTGCATGATTTACGTCATGAGAAGTCGAGCGTATGACGTTAACAGGAACGCGAGTCTTCATGGTGCGGCATGGCGCCACGGTTTTGAGCGCGGAAGATCGGTTTGCTGGCGCGACCGATGTTGCACTTTCCGATGAAGGCCGCGAACAAACGCGGCGGTTGGCGGAACGCTTGAGCCGCGAAAAGATCGCGGCGGTTTACGCGTCGCCGCTCGGCCGCACGGTTGAAACGGCACAAATTCTGGCCGCGCCGCACAAGCTGGAAGTGCAGACGCGCGATGGGTTCCGCGAAATTAACCACGGCCGGTGGGAACAGATGACGAGGCGCGAAGTGGAAAAACGTTTTCCGGAAGAAGCCGCGGAATGGGAGAAGGACCCGTACACGTTTGCGCCGCTGGGCGGTGAGAGCGGTCTCGCTGTGACGGCGCGCGCGTTGCCCGCCTTGATCGAGCTGGTTCGCGAGTATCCGGGCAAAAATATTCTAATCGTGTCGCACAAAGCGACTATCCGGCTTTTGCTTAGCTCGCTGCTCGGGTTCGATCCGCGCCGCTATCGTGATAACCTCGACCAAAAACCAGCCGCGCTAAATATTGTCGATTTTCGGGACGCGACTCGGGCGCGGTTGACGTTGTTTAACGATACATCGCACTACGATGAAGCGGGGAGAGCGATCCCGGATATTCCGGAGGCCCAATTGTCGAAGTGGTGGAATCAAAAAAGTGAATCGTGATTAGTGACTAGTGATTGGCCGGGAGCTTTTGCTCAACGTTGAAAGCCAATGCACCTCTGCACCAGTTTGCGCTGGCAATTTGGAGCTCGGCATGTTGACATTGCGGCATGGACGACATCGCATATCGACGGGCGGCCTGGCGGGTGGAAACGCAGCTGGCGTTTTACCGGCACGCCATGATTTACGTGGTGGCGAACGTGTTGCTCGCGATCCTTAATCTCTTGAAAAGCCCGGACCATCTCTGGTTTCCATGGGTCATTCTTGGATGGGGAATCGGACTGCTGGCGCATGGGTTGAACGTTTACTCGTATCGCTGGCTTGGATCGCGCCGGGAGCAGATGATTCAGCGGGAGTTGCAACGCCAAGAGCGCCTGCGACAATCGCCTCGGTCATAGGCAAGATCGACATCTGTTGCAGAGATCATTTCGGCAGGACGCCAAAACCAACGCGCGAGACGCGAGCGCTACCCAGATTTTCGTGAATTTCGCGCTTTGCAAACTCAATTTCTCTCTTGATATTGACAGGGTAACTTTCTCCTGAAATGGACGCTTCTACCTCTCTGGCAACGCATCACGATCCACAGCAGCACGGCGCCGAACACGAGCATCATGAGCTTGGGTGGTGGCGAACATACATTTTCTCCACCGACCACAAAATGATCGGCATTCAATACGGCCTCTGCGGCCTGGTTTTTCTGCTCTTCGGTTTTTCCCTGATGATGCTGATGCGGTGGCAGTTGGCTTATCCCGGCCAGGCACTGCCGGTAATCGGCAGGTGGCTGCCGTATTTCTTCGGTCCGAACACCATGCCGGACGGCAAGATGACGCCCGAGTTTTATAACTCGTTAGGCGCGATGCACGGCACGATCATGATCTTTATGGGCGTCGTGCCGGTGGCGTTCGCGGCGTTCGGCAATTTCGTCGTGCCACTGCAAATCGGCGCGCCGGACATGACGTTCCCGAAAGTCAATGCCGCGAGTTTTTGGGCGTTCGGGGTTGGTGGCGTAGTCATGCTGATCAGTTTTTTTGTGCCCGGGGGCGCGGCACAAAGCGGCTGGACTTCCTATGTGCCGCTGGCAGCGATCTCGAACAGAGGCCCGGGCCTTAATCCATTTTTTAACGGCCAGACGCTTTGGTTGGTGGGGTTTATTTTTCTAATCACGTCGTCGTTGCTTGGTGCGATCAATTTCATTACCACCATCATTCAATTGCGCGCCAAAGGGCTGACCTGGATGCGGCTGCCGTTTTTCGTTTGGGCGCAATTCGTTACGGCGTTTTTGTTGCTGCTGGCGTTTCCGCCACTGGAGTCCGCCATCATCATGCAGTTGATGGACCGCGTGGCGGCGACGAGTTTTTTCCTGCCGAGCGGTCTCATCCTCAACGGTGTGAAAATGGACATTAGCGGCGGCGGCAGTCCGCTTTTGTGGCAGCATCTCTTTTGGTTCCTCGGACACCCGGAGGTCTACGTGCTGATTTTGCCGGCATTCGGAATCGTCGGTGAAATTCTGGCCAACAATTCACGCAAACCGCTCTGGGGTTACAAATCGCTCGTCTTTTCCGTGCTCGTGATTGGTTTTTTGTCTTTCGTCGTCTGGGCGCATCATATGTGGCTCACTGGCATGGGCACGACGGTGAGCGCGTTTTTTCAGACGACCACGCTGCTCATCTCGATTCCGTCGGTCATCATTTTGAGCGCATTTTTCATTTCGCTTTGGGGCGGCTCGATCCGGTTCAACGTCCCGATGCTTTTTGCGACCGCGTTCCTGCCCATGTTCGGAATCGGCGGCCTCACCGGCATTCCACTGGCCTTTAATTCAGCCGATCTCTATCTGCACGACACTTACTACGTGATCGCGCATTTTCATTACATCGTCGCGCCCGGCACGCTCTTTGGTTTGTTTGCCGGCATCTATTATTGGTTCCCGAAAGCAACTGGGCGAAGGATGAACGAGTTCTGGGGCAAAGTGCATTTCTGGCCGTCGCTCATCTGCATGAACGTAATTTTTCTGCCGATGTTTTTGCAGGGAATGGCCGGCATGCACCGGCGCTGGTACGACGGCGGGCAGGGTTGGACTCTCTCCGGTGAACACATTTGGGGTCTGAGCGGATTTCAATGGAACACGCCAATCTCGTGGGCCGCCTGGATCATGGGCCTGGCGCAAATTCCGTTCATTATCAATTTTTTCTGGAGCATCAAGCACGGAGAAAAGGTGAACGACAACCCTTGGGAAGCGACCACCCTGGAATGGACCGCGCCGTCGCCTCCGCCGCATGGAAATTTCGTTACGACGCCGGTGGCTTATCGCGGCCCCTACGAATACAGCCTGCCCGGTAGCGAGCGCGATTACACCATGCAGAACGAGCCGGTTGAACCGACCGAGCGCACGCGGCGCAAGACGGTCGAGCAACCAGTGCTGGTGTAGCCTAACGAATGGAGATTCCATACACAATTTCCACGCGACCGGACACCGGCCTTTGGAACGCCAAGGTCGGCATCTGGCTTTTCCTCGCCTCGGAAATAATGCTCTTCGGCGGACTTTTCTCCGCCTACATTTTTTTGCGACTCGATGCGCGGCCGGGAGAATGGCCGCACGGATTGCTCAATGTGCCCGTTGGCACGATGAACACGACGATCCTCATCATGTCGTCGGTCACCGTGGTGTTGGCCTGGGCCGCGCTGAAGATGCGCCGCTACCGGGCTTATTGGTGGTACATGCTGGCCACGATTTTATGCGGCGTGATTTTTTTGACCGTCAAACTCGTTTACGAGTGGCCGCAGAAGTTCGAACACTTCGGCGCTTACATTAAACCGGAAGCGCTCGAAAAATATGAACCGTATCTCGGAAACAAGCACGCAACCGAGAGAGGTCTGCCGCCGCGTCTCGAGATCAGCGGACACCTGCACAATCACGCGGCGCTGAACGATCCCAACATCAAGGAATACGAAGTCGCGCTCGATCCGGTCAACGCCGATCCAACCAATCCCGCCATGGACCGGCCGCACTTTTTCTACGTCCCGCCCACCGACAAAATCGCGAAGATCGAAAAGGAAGACGTGGAGCGCGCGACCATGTTTTTGCCAACGCACAGTGCATATTTTGCCAGCTATTTCACGATTACCGGTTTGCATGGAATGCACGTGCTCGGTGGCGTCCTCGTGTTCATTTACATGTGGCTGCCAGTCAGTAAAAGGCTTTACCAGCGTAATCCCGAACATCTGGCCAACCGCGTCGAGGTCTGCGGCCTCTTCTGGCACTTTGTCGATCTAGTCTGGATTTTCGTGTTCCCGCTTTTTTATTTGCTCTAAACCATGAACAACCCGCCTGACATTTCACAAGACCCGAGCGAGCACGAGGAATACGCGCACAACGTGCAGAAACACGTCAGAGGCTACTTGATGGTGGGTGCGCTCCTGCTCAGCTTCACCGCGATCACGGTCGCTCTTTCCTACGTGAACTTTGGCACGCCGAAGGCGAACATCGCGGTGGCCATGCTCGTTGCGACGCTAAAGGCGGGATTGGTCGCGGCAATCTTCATGCATCTCGCGGCGGAAAAACGCCTTATCTATCGCGTCCTCGTTTTCACCGGTTTTTTTGTGCTCGGACTCTTCTGGCTTATCTTTCTCGCGTGGTACGACTACCCGGTCGTTCGTTAAATGTCACTGAAAGGTTTTCACATCGTCTTCATCGTGTTCTCAACCCTGCTCGCGCTCGGAGTTGGAGGCTGGTGCATTTGGGTCGATCTCGTGGAAGGCGCGCCGATTTATCTTGCCGGCGCGATCTGCTCATTTGCTGCCGCCGTCGCGCTCGTCGTTTACGGCGTTTGGTTTTACCGGAAAATGAAACGGCTTCGCATCATTACATGAAAGCGAAAATTTTGTCGATCTTGCTCTTATCCATCTTTTCGCCGCTCGGGCAGGCGATGGCGTGTCCGTTCTGTTACGGCGCCAAGGATGGAAAAAGCACCGAGCACATGGCGGTCGCGATCTGGTTTCTCTTCGGCGCGGTCATGTCGGTGTTGGGTGGAATCGGCGCGTTCAGTTTTCACATTTGGCGCCACGGTCGGATGCCGCTCGAGCCGCATCAGGAAATCACCGATGAAGATTTGGAAAAGTATGAGTAGCCTGGCGCTCATCAACGAATTCCTCGGCCAACCGCCCAACGCTTCCGAGCACGGCTACCAGATCGACCACATCATCGAGTTCAGCCACTGGTTCATGGGCGTGCTTTTCATTGGATGGTCGGCGTTTTTCATCTTTGTTCTGATTCGCTTCCGCAAGAGTCGCCATCCTGCCGCCGATCATGAAGGTGTGCGCAGCGGCATCTCAACGCACCTGGAATTTTCCGTTGTCTTGATCGAGGCAGTTCTGCTGCTCGGGTTCGCGATTCCCCTTTGGGCAAGACGGGTAAACGAATTTCCGGAAACAAAAGACGCGATCCTTGTCCACGTCGTCGGCCAACAGTTCAGCTGGAATTTTCACTTGCCCGGACCGGATGGGCAGTTTGGCCGACGCGATGTCAACTTGGTCACGAATTCAAATCCTCTTGGCCTCGATCCGAACGATCCTGCTGGTAAAGACGACATTGTGACCCTTGGCGAACTACATGTCCAGGTGGATCGGCCGGTAATCATCGAGCTTTCGTCCAAAGATGTAATCCACGACTTCTTCCTGCCGAGCATGCGCATCGCCGCGGACGCAATCCCCGGTTCGCTCATTCCGCTGTGGTTCAAGCCAATTAAAACGGGAACCTATGAAGTGATTTGCGGCCAACTTTGCGGGCTCGGTCACTACGGGATGAAGGGGACGCTGGTGGTCGATTCACCAGCGGATTATCAAGCGTGGCTCAAAGAACGCGCTGAGCTCGCCGGAACACAGAGCGCACCGCCGTCAGGCGCGCCGAAGACCGAGAATCCAAACGCGCAACCAGAAAAAAAGCCGCCAGCGCCAGCAGCGTCTCCGAGCCCTCACGGATAGAGGGCCCCTCTGTAGCGGCGGTCTGTGAC
>JBAQJG010000707.1:0-6609 GCA_049300145.1 Chthoniobacterales bacterium
TGGCTGATGGGGCTCGCTCAAATTCCGTTCATCGTGAATTTCCTCTGGAGCCTCAAACACGGCCGTAAAGTAACATCCGATAATCCCTGGGACGCGACGACCTTGGAGTGGGCAACGCCGACGCCACCTCCGCATGGCAATTTTACGGAACCGATCAACGTATATCGCGGACCGTACGATTATAGCGTTCGCGGAGCGGAACGAGATTTTTGCCCGCAGACCGAGGCTGTTGCTGCCGTCTAACGATTACGCGGATGAAAACGGATTTGTTTGGTTTCGCCCGCGTTCACCAAGCGTGTGACGCGCTTCGTGAACATTTGAACGCGAGTCAGATTTTGTTGTCCATAAATGGTAATGAGGGGCCGAGTGTCCCGAGGAGAAACAATTATGGCGTTAGGAAAACACCAACACACCAGGCACGGTGGATTTCGGAAAGAAAGAAGCGATTCAAAAGCGAAGAACCTCGCGCAAGACTATCCGGAATTTAAGAAAGTCCACGGAAGTACCAAACTTGGAACTTTAAAAGAACGTTTCGATGTGGACTCACTCAACAAGGTGCGCGAGAAACTAAGAAATCGATGATCTACTAAAATGCGTGATTGAAAGAATTCTCGTTACGTCTTCGATGATTCGATCAGTTGGATTTGACCAGGCGCGCTCGATTCTCGAAATCGAATTTCAGTCCGGAAACGTTTATCAATATCGAGGCGTCTCGCCTGACGTGTATGACGAATTACTGTCCGCCGCCTCGAAAGGAAGCTATTTCGAAGCGCACATCAAGAACGCGGGATTCGCGTTTCAACGAGTGGTTTGATTATCCGACCTTCTTTCGACGCGTAGTTCTACGCGAATAATCGGCGCGTGGCATTTCGAGAAAGCTGAGCTGTGGACTCGCTTCGCGTAGATCGACAAACTCTCGATGAAGGATCTTCCGATAGATTTCCTGTATCGTCTCGGTCGAGCTATTTTGCGGGACAAGACGAAAGGCCGAGGCAGCCAGATAGCCGAGGTCCAATTCAAAGGCGAGCCATCGTCGCCCTTCTTTTTCGGAAACCGCACCGGTCGTGTTCGAGCCCGCAAAAATATCGAGAACGAGGTCGTGGGGTTCGGTAAGCAGCTTAATAAAAAATTCCGGCAACTTTGCCGGGAATCTGGCAGGATGACCCGTTACGCCAACGATCGCGCAACCATTCAAATACTGACCATTCGATTCAGAGTTCGCTATTTGTAGAAGATTCGAGGGAATGGCGCCTTGGTTGTCCTTGCCAAACGCTGATGCGATGTCGTGTCCGCTTGGTCGCTTCTTCGGGGTGTAGAATGCGGCAGGATCAGCAATCAATTTCTTCATACGCTCACTGTATGGCGTGAGCACCTTGGTAATGTTGGCCTTAGGCCAAGCAGTTTTTGAGAACCACCAAACCGTATTAACTGCATCCTTTGCACGTAGCTTTCGCTTGTTCACCCACTCAATCGGGCTTGGCAGCTTTGATGGATTGAACCAGTAAAAATCTTCAGCGAGTACAAATCCCAACTCGTCACAAAAAAGGGTCACGACACGAAACGGGTAAAGACTACGCGAAGGCACACCCTTTTGATATGCGCCGCCAAGATCGAGGACAAAACTGCCATCGCCTCGTAATTTCTTTTTTACGATTTTGGCGAATTCGATTAACCAATCGACGTATTCCGCTTCGTTTCGATTGCCATATTCTTTTTGTCTTTGAAGGGCGAACGGCGGGCTCGTAAAAACAAGGTTAACGCTTTCATCGTCTAATTCCTTAAGCAGATCGAGTGCGTCACCTTGGAAAGCGGAGCCGAGCGGAGTTGTATAGATCGCAGGGGTTGTCATCAGAATAGAATGCTACTTTAAGTCTGTAGTCGTAAAGGCATCATGCTGTCTAGCATGAATTCGTGAGCCGCAAGCGAAACGTCCGACAGATCTTCGGCCAGAACTTGCGGCGGGCCAGAAAACGGTTGGGACTCTCGCAAGAAGATCTTGCCGAAAAAGCGGGGCTGCATCGCACTTACGTCGGATCGGTAGAGCGCGGCGAGAGGAACGTTTCGATCGACAACATGGAGCGGTTGGCTGGGGCGGTTAACTTCAGCATTCAGGAATTGTTGGGAGCGTGACCAAATGAAATCGCATCCCGATCGAGCAGTTTTGGAACGCATATTCCCAAGTATACGAAAATATCAAAAGCTCGCATCCAAACATGGGATCGGTGACATCTTTCAAGATAACGGCGGCAAGCTTCTACAGCTGGTTCTCATTACTGGCCTGAAGGTCATCCCAGGCAGAGAAGGCAATGATGCGCGGGACGAGCGCGGAATTGAATACGAATTGAAGTCAGTCAATACACTGCTGACCCAAAGTTTCTCAACGCATCATCACATGAATCCCGTGATCATCGCGAAATACAGGAAAGTAAGATGGTGTTTTGCCGTTTATAAGGGCATCGAATTGCAAGCCGTGTATTTGCTCAATTCAAAACAGCTCGAGCCGTATTTCTCGAAATGGGAGGCCAAATGGAATCTTGATCGACGAGACATCAATAACCCAAAGATTCCTTTGAAATTTATAGTCGCGAACGGCAAAAAAATCTTTTCGACGACCCTGAAACCTGTGCCGGTCAAGCCAACGTCGCCGCAATTGAAGCCCAAAGATACCGAAGCTCCAGAAGGGGACTAATAGCGATTGCGATCGCCGCATCCTACTTCGCGATGCAGACGTTCTTTGGCTCGGTGAAGAATTCCGGCTTCGCCAAGCCGCCTTTGCTTCGCTTCGGCGTGCCAGGGGCTACGGCGCGACAGGCTCCGCGCTTCTCGTCAGTGAGCTTATCTTGCGATACAAACATTCTTGGCCTCGGTGAAGAAATGTAACGCCTCGGTGCCGCCTTCGCGGCCGACACCGCTGGCTTTCATGCCGCCGAACGGGACGCGCAAGTCGCGCACCAGCCAGCAGTTTACCCAGACCGTTCCGGTATGAATCTGTTCCGCGACACGATGGGCGCGGTTCAGGTTTTGCGTCCAGACGGTCGAGGCCAGGCCGTAGTCGGTGTCGTTGGCGTAGCCGATCACTTCCTCTTCATTGTCGAACGGCGTGATCGTGATGACCGGGCCGAAGATTTCCTCGCGATTGGTGCGACATGAGACGGGCAAATCGGTGATGACCGTTGGCTGAAAGAAATAACCCGACTGACAGCGCTCGTTGATCGATTTCGGCGTAGAACCGCCGAGGGCGATCTTGCCGCCTTCTTTCTGCGCGAGATCGACATAGAACTTTATCTTATCGAGCTGCGTTTTCGAAACCATCGCGCCTTGATCTGTCGCTGGTTCGAGCGGATCGCCAACCTTCAACTTCGACGCTTTCTCGATGAAGCGTTCGACAAAATCATGATACACCGACCGCTCGACGAACACGCGCGAACCGCACAGGCAGATCTGACCCTGGTTGGCGAACGAAGAGCGGACGCTGCCGGCGATGGCGGCGTCGAGGTCGGCGTCGGCGAAGATGATGTTCGGATTTTTCCCGCCCAGCTCCAAGGAAATTTTTTTGAATAACGGCGCGCAGGCTTCCGCTACTTTGCGACCGGTTACCGTGCCGCCGGTGAACGAGATCGTGCCGATCTTCGGATGCGTGGTGATCGCGGCGCCAACATTCGGCCCGGTACCCTGCACGACGTTGAGCACGCCGTTCGGCAGCCCGGCCTCGCGACAAATCTCGCAGAGCAAATAAGCCGTCATCGGCGTGAGTTCGCTCGGCTTCGCGATGGCCGTGTTGCCGACTGCGATAGCGGGCGCGATTTTCCAGCTGAGCAAATAGAGCGGGAGATTCCACGGCGAAATCAATCCGGCAATACCGCGCGGCTGACGTAGCGTGTAATTGAACGCGACGCCGTCGGTGACGTGCGCTTCCGATTCGGTGTGCAGGATCGCCGTCGCGAAGAAACGGAAGTTGGCCACGGCGCGCGGAATATCGAGCGTGCGCGCAAGCGATAGCGGCTTGCCCGTATCGATCGACTCGGCGCGAGCGAGCTTCTCCAGATCGCGCTCGATCAAATCGGCAATCCGCAGAAGAATTTGCGAACGTTCCGCCGCCGGTTTCCTCGACCAATCGGCGAACGCCTTCTCTGCTGCGGCCACGGCAAGATCGACGTCGCGGCCGTCGCCGTCCGCCACTTGCGAGCACGGCTTTCCTGTCGCCGGTTCGATATTGTCGAGATATCGACCACCGACAGGCTCAACGAATTGGCCGTCGATGAAGTTTCGAATCTGGAGTGGCTCAGTGCGCACGGAATGCGGAAAAGTAAACACATGCTGGAAAGTTCGCGAATGCGAGGGCGCATTCGGTCCGAGCCGGACTGGCATTGGCACGCGAATCGCCCGCGCTACGGCGGGCAGGCTGTGCGTTCCCCAGAGAAGATTGTTGTTGTCGAGAATGGGCCATTTGTAATTAACTCGGAGTGATGGAGAACGATACCAAGCAGTGCCTCGACCGGTCGGGCCAAAACAGAGAGATCGCAACGGACGAGAAAAATACCGTCGCTGATGTAACCAAAACAGGAAGTCCTTTGGCCCACAATGCCGCCAAAGGGTCTAGCCGCCGCAAGTTTCTAGGCCAGGTCGGTGCGGCGCTGACAGGTGGCGTGGTGCTCGGCAAAGCTGCTCTTGCCTCCGCCCGGTCCGATAATTCGGGCTTCGGCGATGAGATAATTGCGCCAGGTCACGGCCATGACTCGCGCGTACAAGAGTCCTTCCAAATCCGCCTTGCCTGTGCCAGACAGGAATCCCATATCCCCGTTCCGCCTCACACGACGAACGGCGACGAGGAACGCTATCACGACAAGTGCGGCACTTATACCAAGGCCATTCTCCAAGACGGCATCGGCCTGGTGAACCTGCAAGCCTTCCAGACCTTCAAGCACGCTTTGAATAGTGGCAATCCCGGAGATTTCGAACATATCATTATGGGCGGAACGCGAACATTGAACAATCCGCAAGGCGGCCTGGCCTTCGCCCTGGAGGGGAGCGATGCCGTGCAGTTTGGCAACGCTCCATGCCCGAACAATCAAGAAAACGTAGTGGTTGTCCCGCCTGCGCCCGCCCTGGTCAGCGCGGCGTACGGCACGGAACTGGTCGAGCTGTACTGGGCTTCACTGCTCCGGGATATAGCGTTTACCGATTACGTTTCAAATCCGACTGCTGCTGAGGCGGCACAAGAACTTTCCGGTATGCCCAGCTACGCGGGCCCACGAGATAATCAGGGACACGTCACGCCCAATCTATTGTTCCGCGGCGGCTATCCGGGTGAGACCATTGGGCCTTACATCTCTCAGTTGTGCATCATCCCTAGCTATTTAGGCGCGCAGGAAATGGACCAGAGGATGTTCACCTATGCAGCGGGTATCGATTACATGACGGACCCGACAACGTTCCAGCAAGTCCAGAATGGTATCAATACCGGCCTCCAGAACCAGTTGGACCCGCAATCTCGGTATCTCCACGATGGTCGCGGTCTCGGAGCATATACGCACGTGGACGTGCTCTATCAGGCTTACTTCACGGCTTACCTGGTGCTTAACACTCTACGTGTGCCGGTGAACCCGGGGAACCCCTATATTGGCTCCAGAACTCAGAACGGCTTTGGCACCTTCGGTCAACCAGATTTCGCTGCAACGGTGGCGGCCCTCGCCGGCTTTGCGTTGAACAACGTGTGGTACCAAAAGTGGTATGTCCACCTCCGGCACCGCCCCGAGTCTGGTGGCGCCATAGTCCGCCAAGTTTTGACCGGTCACGGTGGAACGCTCAATGGCCGCCCGAACAACAATGTTCTCAACTCGATGGCTGTGCAAAGGAGCTTCAATAGATACGGGGATTATTTTCTTTCCCAGGCATTCCCCGAAGGTTCGCCAACTCATCCAGCCTATCCTACTGGCCATGGCGTGGTTGCGGGCGCTTGCATTACGATCTTGAAGTTCTTCTTCGACGGCAATTTCGTGATTCCTAACCCTGTAGTGCCCAGCAGCGATGGGCTCTCACTCCAGCCCTACACGGCTGGAGACGCGGGACAAATCACAGTTAATGGCGAGCTCAACAAGCTCGCGCATAACATCTCCTTCGGCCACGGCATTCACCCAGGCATCCACTGGCGCAGCGACACTGACTCGTCCATACAATTAGGAGAGGCCCTGGCGATCAGTATCCTTCAGGATAGAGCGCTGACTTACAACGAGAGGTTCACCGTTCGTTTCACCAAAATCGACGGAACGACCGCGACCATCTCCAATCAGTAATCAGTACATTGGGGCGACCCAGGCAAATCTGGCCGCCGTATAGCAACGCGGCGGGAGACGCAACGAAAGATCGCAAGGTTAAATCCAAAGCTGCGCTTTGGCTCTAGAGTCAGATCCCGCAGTGCCGGGACTCGGCCATCACTATACCGATACGATTAACGGTCTGCGCGCCATCAAGAACAGCCCGAACCACGACAAAAACATTGCGATCCTGCACAATTATTTCGACATCCAGAATCGCGTCGAAACATCGTCCAAAGTACCGACTCAGATTACGCCGTAGGACCCCAGCGCAGCGGAAACCGCGATGCTCAGG
>JBAQJG010000708.1:0-11426 GCA_049300145.1 Chthoniobacterales bacterium
GAGCTTTTCGGCTGCTTTTGCCGGTTGGCGAAAGCAAGCGATCCCGGAATTGAAAGCGGCGAAGAAACGTCTTTCCGACTGGCCGCTCGACGATACCACTTGGAAGCAGGTTTGTGGAGCAGTCGCGAAATCATACCGGCGCGGCCGCGACGCTCTGACGCAGGTGCTCAAGAAACCGAGTCCGGGAACTTTTCACGAGTGGCGAAAGGAGGTCAAGCGGTTGTGGTATCAATTGCGACTTCTCCAACCGCTCAACCGGGTTGTTTTGGAAAAGATCGCCAGCGACGCGAAAACTTTGGGCGAGCTACTCGGTCTTGATCACGATTTCGCGTTTCTCCTCGCCCGCCTCGAGGAGGAACGGAGCGATTCCGCCCTTCAAGCCGAACATGCGGCCCTGCAAAAACTGATCCGGAAACGCAGCCGGAAACTGCAACGCAACGCGACGGAGTTGGGACGGCGATTTTATGCGGAAGCGCCAAAGGCGTTCGCAAAGCGAATTTCCATCTTCATCAAAGATTGGAAGTCAAAAAAGAAGAAGAAGCCGGCCGGCTAAGAAATAGCCCGGGTCACTTTTTCATGATCTTCGGCGGGAGTAGCCAAAGCAACTTCCCGTTTCGCGAAGAAAGATCCACATCGACCAGCGCGACGCCCGCTTTCGAGAGTTTGAGCGTCGCGCCAGTCAAATTGGAAATGGTGTCTGTGAAACTTGGTTCGTGACCGACAACCATTAAACTTTTTTCCGGATATTTCTCGAACAAACGTTTGAGATGGTTGAGTCCGAATCCCGGGGCAAGGAGTTTATCTGTTTGGCACTTTACTTTGAGATGCTCTGCCGCAATCTCGGCGGTTTGCGATGCGCGTGGGAGCGGGCTGGTTACAATCAAAGCGGGTCGCGCTTTGATACGCGCAAGAAACTTCGCAACTTCGTGCATTTCCTTTTTGCCGCGCTTGGTCAACGGCCGTTCGTCGTCGGATTTTTTCCAGTTCGGCCAATCGGCTTCGCCGTGTCTGAGAAAGTAAAGGTACATGTCGATCTTATGAGCGGTTCCTAGAGGATACGCCACTTCGGGCGGCGCGTACGCGGTTCCGTTTGCCACAGCCGCGTGCCGCCAAGAAACGCGTTTCGATTGTGGCCACGCTCAACTCCCTCCGGAAGAGAATCCAGTTTTTTCGCGTTGCCGCCGCCCAGCACTACGTAGTCGGCGATCAGAGATTTTCTCAATTGCGCGACCGCGAATTCGACTTCGCGCTGCCACTCCTTGTCGCCAAGCCGTTCCAGACCAGACCGGCCAAGGTAATCTTCAATGGTTGCGCGATCCCGGTACGGCAAATCGCCGAGTTCGAGCGGGAGGACGGTATTGGTCCAAATGAAAGTCGAACCAAGCCCGGTGCCGAGACCGAGAAACAGCATCCGACCGCCGCGGTAACTACCGAGCGCCTGCATGGCCGCGTCGTTGATCAGGCGGACCGGCATACCCAAGGCCTTCTCAAAATTAAATCCGATCCAGCCTTTGCCGAGATGTTTTGGTTCGCTGGCGACGCGCCCATTCACTACCGGCGACGGAAATCCCATTGAGACAAAGTCGAATTTCCAATCCGCGATCAATGGTTTGATTTGTAACACCATACCACGCGGCGTCATCCTGGGGCCGGATTTGAATTTTCGTCTCTCGGTGCGCGAGATCATCACCTTGACGTGCCGCCCGCCGACATCGATCACTAAAATTTTCTTCGTCATGATTGGGCGGGTGGTTCGACGGTAATCGGAATCAGTTTGTCAACCGGGGGCGTTTTTTTGCGGCCAAGTTTCTTGGCGCGTTCCCGCGAACGCTCCCGGAAATGCCACTGCGCCTGGGCACGCGCCTCCGGACCTTCCGGTTTTAATCGCCGGTAACTTCCATCCGGCTGCAATTCTCGCGATTTCACCCGGTCATTTAGAAAGCGCGGCAGAACTTCGCTAATGAGGTTGTCGCGCAGCGCCGGGTTCTCGATAGGGAACGCGAGCTCGACGCGGCGCAGGAAATTTCGCGGCATCCAGTCCGCGCTCGATAAAAACAGATCGGGCTGACCATCATTGGAAAAATAATAAATCCGGCTGTGTTCGAGAAAGCGCCCAACGATGCTGATCACGCGAATGTTCTCACTCAAGTCCGGAATTTTCGGACGCAAGCAGCAAATGCCGCGCACAATCAGATCGATCGTCACGTCCGCGCACGAGGCCTCGTAAAGGTTTTCGATGATCTCCTGATCGACCAGTGAGTTGAGTTTCGCGATGATGCGCCCCGGTTTCCCGGCAAGAGCGTGATCACGCTCACGCTGGATCAAACCGATCAGGCGTTGCTTCAAATCGAATGGCGCGACCATCAACTTTTTCAAACCAGGATAACCGGAGAGACCAGTGAGGGTGTTGAAAACGATGGCGACTTCGTCCGTCAGCTGCGGCTCGGTCGTGAGATAGCTGAAATCAGTATAAATGCGGGCCGTGCGCGGATGATAATTCCCAGTCCCGAGATGCACGTAATGTCGGAGCCGATCCGCGTCGCGCCGCACGATGAGGAGCGCTTTGCAATGCGTTTTTAAACCAACCACGCCGTAGATGACGTGTGCGCCCGCTTCTTCAAGCCGGCGCGCCCATTGAATATTGACCGCTTCATCGAAACGCGCGCGCAGTTCGACGATGGCAGTAACCTGTTTGCCCGCGTTCGCAGCTTCGATTAGTGCCTCCACGATTGGTGAATCACCACTTGTCCGATAAAGCGTGATCTTGATGGCAAGCACCTGCGGATCCTGGGCCGCTTCTTCGATTAGATCGACGATCGGATCAAAGCTGTCGTAGGGATGATGAAGAAGAACATCTTGCCGGCGCAGCACTTCAAAAATATCGGCATGGGGCGGAAGGGCGGGATCGCGTCCCGGTTGAAACGGCCGGTCTTTCAGATTGGCAAAAGCATCATTTGTGATCAGCGGCATTAGATGCGTCATGGAGAGCGGGCCGTCCGCTTTGTAAACGTCGGCCTCGGTGAGGTCGAAAAATTCGAGTAATAAATCACGAAAATCTCGCGGGCAGTCGGCTTCTACTTCCAAGCGGACAGCGTCCCCTCGGCTGGAACGTCGCAATTCCTGTTCGATCGTGCGCAACAGATTCTCGGCTTCCTCTTCGTCGATGTAGAGGTCGCTGTTGCGCGTGACGCGGAAAGGGTGGACGCCTTCCAGGATCAAGCCCGGAAACAACTCGGTAATGTGCTGTTTGATGAGCGACGCCAGATAAATATAATCCCACGGTTCGTCGGCCTCTTTGCCGCGGGGCATGGCAATTAATCGCGGCACAACGCGTGGCACCTGCACGATGGCATGCAAAGGCTCGCCGCCGCGCTGGGCCTTGGCACGCACAAACAGATTGTGGCTCTTGTTTAACAACTGTGGGAAGGGATGACTGGCATCGACCGCCAGCGGCGTGAGCATCGGAAAAACTTCTTGCTGAAAATAACGATGCGCCCAGGCCGCGCGTTTTGCACTCAGTTGCGAGACTTCGCGGACCCGAATTCCGTTTTCGGTAAGTTGCGGGAGCAATTCGTTGTTCCAAAGGGCATATTGGGTTGCGACCAGCTCGCTCACGACTCGCCGGATACTGTTGAATGTCTCGGTCGGGCTCAGGCCGTCCGGGCCGACGTCGCTTGTTTCGCTCTCGATCTGCTGCTTGATTCCAGCAACGCGAATCTCGAAAAATTCGTCCAGGTTTGAGCTGAAAATTGTGAGAAACTTCACCCGCTCAATCAATGGTTGCGTCGGGTCCTGCGCTTCCTCCAAGACGCGTCGATTAAACTCGAGCCAGCTAAGCTCGCGATTAATGAAATTTTTCGGATCCGAAAAGCGCTCGTTTGGTTGAGGCGGCGTCTCAAGGGCTTGGACTTTCCCCTTGGGGTCTTCAGCCATGATTTTGACGATCGCTTGTTGCATCGACTATCTGGTCCAAAAGTTAACGCTCGCGGAAGAATCGCTCAAGAAAATCGAGCGCGATCTCCGCGCGAATCGCGCGACGCGACCGCCTAAGTGGGTGCGACGTACGCTTGATGCCGGATGTCCTCGGCGGCCGCGGCGTAAACCGCGTCTTCGGCGATGTTGGTGGCGTGATCTCCGACGCGTTCGAGGTGACGCGCGATGAACATTAAATTCAAATAACCACGCAACTGGTCGGGATTCTCGGCCATTCGCTGGACCAGACGGCGACTGGCGACGCGGTTCAAGTCGTCCAGTTTTTCGTCGCGCGGTACTACGGCTCGCCCCAGTTGCACATCTTCGCGCACGTAAGCGTCGATGCTGTCCTTGAACATCGACATGGCGTGCGTGTGCATCGGTCTGATCAATTCCACTTCCGGCAGAGCTGGATGCCGGTTCAGCTTGCGCGCCCGGCGAGCAATGTTCGTCGCCTGATCGGCCATGCGCTCGAGGTTCGACGAAAGCTTCATCGCGGAAACAACCCGGCGAAGGTCGGAAGCAACTGGTTGAAAGCGGAGCAGCACATCGACGCCGTCCTTGTCGATCTGTTTCTCGAGCTGATCGACCTCCTCATCGTCGGCAATTGTGTGCGCACAAAGATCGTCATCTCTTTCATACAAGCCTTTCATCGCGCGATCGAGGCTGCGCTCGGTCAGCCCGGCCATCATGAGCACATTATTGCGCAACGAAGCCAGCGCTTCGTCGAATGTCCCAAGAATATGTTTTGACGCAATCATTTCGATCTTTTGATATCGATCTAGCCTAACCGAACCGGCCAGTGATGTAATCCTCCGTCTGTTTTTCCTTCGGCTGGGTGAAGATTTGGGTGGTTTCGCCGAACTCGATCAGCTTGCCGACATAAAAGAAAGCGGTCCGATCTGAAACACGGCTGGCCTGCTGCATGTTATGAGTGACAATCACAATCGTGTAATTGACCACTAGCTCATGAATCAACTCCTCAATTTTCATTGTCGCGATGGGATCGAGCGCAGAGGCCGGCTCATCCATCAGCAAAACTTCAGGCTCGACCGCAATGGCGCGCGCGATGCAGAGCCGCTGCTGTTGTCCGCCGGAAAGACTCATCCCAGGTTTGTGTAGATCGTCTTTCACTTCATCCCAGAGTGCCGCCATACGCAACGATTTCTCCAGGCGTTCATCGAGCAATTTGCGATTACGCACACCATTTAGCTTCAGACCGATGACGACATTCTCCGCAATCGACATGGTCGGGAACGGGTTCGATTTCTGAAACACCATGCCGATGCGCCGGCGAACGATGGTCGGATCGGAGCCGGTGGAATAAAGATCCTCGCCTTGAAAGAGGACCTTTCCTTCAATGCGGGTGCGCGGGATGAGTTCGTGCATTCGATTCAGGCAGCGAAGAAATGTCGATTTGCCGCAGCCGCTCGGACCAATGATAGCGGTGATGGTCCTGGAAGGAATGTCGATCGTCACATCCTGGACCGCCGGCTTTTCGCCGTACCAGATGGAAAGATTTGATACTTCAAAAGCTGGACGCGGCAGTGTCTCGGTTTCAGGCGATGACATGATGGAATGGGCGCGCTCTTGGGCGACGGAATTTCGAAGCGTTACTGGCGTCTCAATCATACTGGTCTAAGTCAAGCTTGCCATGCGGCCGCGGGTGAGAAATCGCACTAGTACATTAATGAAAAAAATCGTGATTACGAGCACAAGCGCGCCGGCCCACGCTTGCCGATGCCAGTCATCGTAGGGAGAAATCGCATAGCTGAAAATCTGCAATGGCAGCGCGGCGATCGGTTCCTGCAGGCTGTGATTCCAAAAACGGTTGCCGAACGCAGTAAAAAGCAGCGGCGCCGTCTCACCGGCCACGCGCGCGAGGGCAAGGAGAATGCCGGTAACAATTCCTTTGGAAGCCGTCTTCATCACGATGTGGACGATGGTTTTCCAACGACTCACGCCGAGGGCGAGCGATGCTTCACGATAACCGTTCGGCACGAGAAGGAGCACTTCCTCGGTCGTGCGCATGATCAATGGCACCATCATCAAGCCGAGCGCGAGTCCACCCGCATAAGCGGAAAAGCCCTTGAAACGTAAGACGACAAGCCCGTAGACAACAATTCCCCAAATAATGGAGGGAACGCCGTTCAACACGTCCGCGACGAAGCGCAGCATGGCGTTGGCGCGGGCGGACCCATATTCCGCGAGGTAAACTCCGCCCAGCACACCAATCGGCACGCCGATGATCGCCGCCAGTGCGAGCAATTCGAACGACCCGACGATCGCGTTCGCCATGCCGCCGCCGATCGCGCCGACGGGTTTGGGCAGCTGGGTGAAGAAATCCCAATTCACCGAACTCGCGCCGCTCTTAAGCAGATGAAAGAAGACGAGACCAAGCGGCGCGATAACGAGGACCGCGGAGGTGAACGCCAGCGTGGAAGCGAGCGCACTTTTGACTTTACGCCAAATACGGTTCGCGGAGGTTGCTTGCATTCTATTGCACTGCCCGCGTTGCCATTTTTGCGCCCATGGTTCTCAAAAAAAGTTGCGCGATCAGGTTAGCGAGAATCGTAATTCCGAAAAGAACAAGCCCGATTTCGAAGAGCGACTGCAGGTAAATATCCGTCGTGGCTTCGGTAAATTCATTCGCGATCACGCTTGCCAGCGTGTAGCCAGGGGCGAATAGCGAGGCGACAATCTGTGGCGTGTTGCCGATTACCATCGTGACCGCCATCGTTTCACCGAGCGCGCGACCGAGACCGAGAATGACCGCGCCGAACAATCCCTTCCTCGCGTAACTTAAAACCGCGATCCGCGTTACTTCCCAGCGCGTCGCGCCGAGGGCGTAGGCCGCCTCGCGCTGAAGATTCGGGACGCTGCGCAAAATCTCGCGCGAAACTGACGTGATGATCGGCAAAATCATGATCGCGATAATGATGCCGCCCGCCAGCATGCTGACACCGTAAATCGGCCCGCGGAAAAGCGGCGTCCAACCGAACAGTTTTTTCAACAATGGAAATGGATAGTCGCGCAGCCACGGGATCATCACGAAAATTCCCCACAAACCGAGAATCACGCTCGGGATTGCCGCGAGCATCTCGATGAGCGATATCAGCGGTTGACGGATCCAGAGCGGCGCGAGTTCGGTCAAATAAACCGCGGTCGCGATGCTGAGCGGCACGGCAATGATCAACCCGATGAGCGATGAAACGACCGTGCCGTAAATGAATGGGAGCGCGCCGAACTGTTCCGCGACCGGATCCCATGTCGATGTTGCGAGAAAATGAAATCCGAATTTTTGGATGGCGAGCGACGAGCCGCGCGCAAGTTGCCAGCCGACGAGAAAGACGAGCGCGACCACTGCCATCGCCATCGCCAGCGTAAGCCACTCGAACGCTTTGTCGCCAAAGCGTGACGGCGGGGCCATTTCGTTAGCCGCCGTCCGCTCGATCGCGGGCATGGGAGCGACTAAGGGCATATCCTTCTGATGGCCTTTCTTTCGGGGTCGGGAGTGGTTAGTACTTGATCTCGTCGACGCGCTTTAGGACGCGCTCCTGAACGTTCTCCGGCAACGGTGCATACTGGAGATCTCTGGCCATCTTTTCGCCGTCCTTCATGGCCCACTTCAGAAATTCCACAACCTTCTTGCCTTTTATGGCATCCTTTTGCTGTTCGTAAACGAGCAGCCACGTCGCGCCAGCGATCGGATACGCTTCCTTGCCCGGCGCGTTCGTCATGGAAAAACGGAAGTCGTCGGGGATCTGCGCTGTCGCCATGGCAGCGGTGATCGATTCAAGCGACGCCTTCACAAATTCACCGGACGCATTTTTCACGTCCGCGTAAGGCATTTTATTCTGCACTGCGTAGATTAGCTCGACGTAGCCGAGCGCGCCTGGAGTTTGCTTAATCTGACCGGCCACGCCTTCGTTGCCCTTGCCGCCGAGCCCTGTTGGCCAGTTGACTGATGTGTTCGTGCCGACTTTCTGCTTCCACTCGGAGCTAATTTTGCTCAAATAATCCGTCCAGATGTAGGTTGTGCCGCTTCCATCAGAGCGATGCACGACCACGATGTCCTGGTCGGGTAATTTGATGCCCGGATTTAACGCTGCGATCTTCGGATCATTCCACTTCTTGATCTGACCGAGAAAGACGCCGGCAATTGCATCGGCATCGAACTTTAGCGCGGGGTTTCCCGGTAAATTGTAGGCCACGACGTCTGCGCCGGCCACGGTCGGAATGTGCAACAGTTTTCCAGGCGCCTTCGCGAGGTTGTCATCGCTCATCGGACCGTCGGACGCCCCGAAATCGACTGTCTGCGCCAGAATTTGTTTTTGTCCTCCCCCCGAGCCGATCGATTGATAATTAAATCGCACCGATGGATCGACCTTCGCGTACTCGTCGAACCATTTTGAGTAGATCGGATAGGGAAAGGTTGCGCCTGCGCCGTTGATCGTCATCTGCGCGGACGCCGTCGCCCCCGCAAACGCGGGGCCGAGCGTGAGGAGCAGCCCAAGAAGTTTGCCGCTGAGCTGGAGAAGTTTCGTCATGCAACGAAACTGCCGCATCCGACTTCAGCCGGTCAAAGTCTTTACTGTTACGTTTGTGTGACAGACGCAGCAGCGTTTGATAACTGCAACGGAAGGAGCACGCGAATTGTCGTTCCCTTTCCCGGCTCGCTTTCGGCTTCAACACGCCCGCCGTGCCGTTGCGCGATATGTTTGACAATCGAGAGGCCGAGACCGGTGCCCCGAATGCTTTCGGGGCTGCGCGCTTTGTCGGCCCGATAGAAGCGTTCGAAAATGCGCGGGAGATCATTCTTGCCAATTCCGACGCCGCTATCGCTCACACTCAGCACGATTTCGTCGTCGTCGCCTTGCTCAGCGTGCAGACGAATTTCGCCTTTCTCCCGTGAATATTTCACCGCATTGTCGAGCAAGTTGTAGAGAACTTCCTCCAACCGCGTTTCATCCGCCAGAATAACCGGCACCGTCGCCGCTACATCGACGCTCATTTTCAACTGTTTCTCCGCGACCTTTTTTTCCCAGTCGTGAACCACCTTGCCAAGCAACTCCGACAGATTCACCTCGCTCAACTGCAAATTCGAATTCGCCGATTCCAGTTCCGCGAGCGTGAGCAGATCGTCGACCAGCAGCCCGAGCCGCTTGGAATGGCGTTCCATGACCTGGAGAATACGGGCGAGTTCTTTCGGTGAAGTTTTCGGGTTGTCGAGCAACGTTTCGATATAGCCGCGCAAGATCGACAATGGCGTGCGCAGCTCATGGGATACGTTCGCGACAAAGTCGCTGCGCATTTCGTTGACGCGCTTGAGCTCGGTAATGTCGTGAAGCAGGACAACAGCGCCGTCGGTTCCGATTTTGTCATTCATCATCGGCACGGCGCTGACTTGCAGCCAGCGCTCAGAATTCTTTTGCGCACCGGTGAGAGCGAGTTCACTTTGTCTCGGTTCACCGTAGCGCAAGCTCTCCGCGATCAGTTGATGGAGTTCGGCGTTGCGAACGGCATCGAGCAATGGCGTACCTCCTGAAACCTCGCGCAGGGAAAACAGCTTCCGAAAAGTCTCATTAGCCACAACAACTCTGCCACCGGCATCCACCACGAGCAGACCGTCGTGCATCGCGGAGAGAATCGTTTTCGTCCCGGACTCGCGCTGTGCGATCTGCTCAGCAATCGCGTGCTGACGCGCAAAAATATTCTCCAAGGCGAGACTAATCTGCCGTGCGCGCCTTCCGCCCTCGACAAGAAATGTGCGCGGGCGTTCGCCGGCAGTGATTTGCCTGACGAGCCGCTCGATTTGCCGCCACGGCGCGATCCAGTTTCGCCAAGTCACATAGACGAATGCAATGGTCGATCCCAAACCGATCCAGACGATCAGCCAAAGCATTAGTCTCATTCTTCACGAAGCCGGTAGCCAAACCCGCGCACGGTTTCGATTACGTCGCCGGCTTTGCCGAGTTTTTCGCGGAGACGACGCACATGGGTATCGACCGTGCGCGTGTCGATCATGCTCTCGTAGCCCCAGACATCATAGAGCAAACGATCGCGCGCCTGGACGCGACCGCGTCGCTGCACCAGCGTGCGCAGAAGCTTGAATTCGATGCTGGTGAGATCTACCCGTTTGCCGTCGACGGAAACGTGATGGCGCGCTGGGTCTATCACTATTGAACCGGCGCTGAGGCGTTCCTCTTCTGGCGTGGAGTCGCCCCGGCGCAGGATAGCTTGAATACGCAGAATGACCTCGCGCGGACTGAATGGCTTGGTCACGTAATCGTCAGCCCCAAATTCCAGGCCTACGATGCGATCGATCTCCTCCGCCTTGGCCGTCAACATCATGATTGGGATGTGCCGTGCGGCAGGGTCGCTTTTCAAAATCTTGCAGACTTCCAGGCCCGGCATCTTCGGCAACATGAGATCGAGAATGATGAAAGCCGGTTTTTCCGTGCGCGCTTTGTGCAAACCGGCGGCGCCATCCGCAGCGGTGGAGACAACGAATCCGCCGGCTTTACGCAAGTTTAGCGTGAGCAGATCGACAACGTCGCGCTCGTCCTCGACGATCAGGATTCTTTTGCCGGAAGCCGCCTCCATTCGTAGCAGCTCTTCGCGACGGAATTATCTTGTCGAGCCCGCCACGCCTTCCGGCGTGATCCCGGCCTTTTCGTTCAGGGCCTGCGTGAATTCCTGCAAACTCGAAACGATCTGCGGCGCTTTCGCCAGCACGTTTGTGGCCAGTTTCTCGGCGTAGTCCGGACGGCGCTGCGACATTTCGGAAAGAGCCATCATGACCGCAAGCGCATTGTTGATGGAGTGTTTGATCTCGCTGAACTTTTTCTGCAACTGTGCCAATTCATCAGGCGAGATGCTGCGGCCTGCGTCGCTTGCAGTCCGGGATTTTCGCTCGTGGCCGGAATCACTCATAAATCGGGATTTTCGCTGGAGAAAAGGGACGGTTGTGCTTAGCTAAAAGGTTCGACATTCGTCGTCAGAATGCCTGCGCAAGTTATCAAGATCAGTGGTGCGCGCCAGCACAATCTAAAGAATCTCCACGTGGAAATTCCACGTGAGAAACTGGTCGTCATTACCGGGCTAAGCGGCTCGGGAAAATCGTCGCTCGCCTTCGATACGCTCTATGCGGAAGGGCAACGGCGCTACGTCGAAAGCTTGTCCGCATATGCGCGCCAGTTCCTCGATCAGATGGAAAAGCCAGATGTCGATTTCATTGAAGGTCTTTCCCCGGCGATCGCGATCGAGCAGCGCAGTGCGGGTGCGAATCCAAGGTCAACCATCGCGACCACCACGGAAATTTACGATTACCTGCGCGTGCTTTTTTCGGCGGTTGGTCAACCGCACGATCTGCTAACTGGCAAGCCGATTCACCGGCAAACGCCGCAACAAATTGTCGATCAAATTTTGGCGTATGAGCCGGAGTCAAGAAT
>JBAQJG010000709.1:0-14539 GCA_049300145.1 Chthoniobacterales bacterium
CGGTTTGCTCCATGCAATCCGGTGCACGCCACTTCACCGATCGCGTACAGCCCGGCCAAACTCGTCGCGCCGTTCACGTCTGTTTTGATGCCGCCGCATTGATAATGCGCCGCCGGCACCACCGGAATCGGCTGCTTCGACATGTCGATCCCAAACCTCAAACACGTTTCGTAAATGTGCGGGAAACGTTCCTGAATGAACTCTGGCGATCGGTGCGTGATATCGAGGAAAACGCATTTCGCGCCGGAGCGCTTGATCTCGGCATCAATCGCACGGGCGACTATGTCCCGCGGCGCCAGCGATCCGCGTGTGTCGTAGCGTTTCATGAAATCTTCGCCGCGATCGTTCCGCAAAATTCCCCCTTCGCCACGCACCGCTTCTGAAATCAAAAACGATTTGGCTTTCGCGTGAAACAAACACGTTGGATGAAACTGGATAAATTCCATGTTCGCAATCAGCGCGCCAGCGCGCCACGCCATCGCCACGCCGTCGCCCGTCGCAATGTCTGGATTGGTCGTGTAAAGATACACTTTCCCGCAACCGCCAGTAGCAAGCACAATCCGATCCGAGCGGATCGTTTCAACTTCGCCCGTTTTTTCGTCGAGAACGTATGCGCCCAGACAACGATCTTCCGTCGCAAAACCAAGTTTGCCCCCGGTGATTAAATCGACCGCCATGTGATTTTCCAAAAGATCGACATGCGATTGCCGGCCAAGCTCATGCAGCAAAGTGTTTTCAATCTCCTTGCCAGTCACGTCCTGCACGTGCAGCACGCGCCGCTTCGAATGACCGCCTTCGCGGCCAAGATCAAGCTCACGATGTCCGGAGACTTCGCGCTCGTCAAAATGCAAGCCAAGATCGACAAGTTCGCGAATTCGCTCCGGCCCTTCCGTTACGATCGCGCGAACAGCTTTTTCGTCACACAACCCCCCGCCTGCTTCGAGCGTATCGCGCACATGCAACTCAAATGAATCCTCGTCGCTCGTCACGCACGCGATTCCGCCCTGCGCCCAGGCCGTGTTCGTGTCTGCGCCTTTGCGCTTCGTGATCACGGCCACTGATCCATGCTTCGCCGCCTTCAAAGCGAAGCTCAGACCCGCAATGCCGCTGCCGATCACGACGAAATCATATTCCTTCACGCGAGCAGGATGTTGTCGATCAAACGAGTCTTGCCGAAGAAAACCGCCAGTGCGAGCAATGAATTTGGCCTAACGACTCCGATCGGCTGCAAATTCTTTGCATCGACAAGATCGACATAATCGATCCGCGCCAGCGAGGCCGCACCAATCGTCGCGCGCGCAAGCTCGACAATTATTTTCGCGGCTTTCTCACCGGCTTTTGCCCGTTCCGCCGCCACTAACAGCGCCCGTCGCAAAACCGTCGCCTGTTTTCGCTCCTCCGCGTTCAGATATTGATTGCGCGAACTGCAGGCAAGCCCGTCATCCTCGCGAACAGTCGGCACACCCACAATGTCGATCCTAAAATTGAGATCCCGCACCATTCGGCGAACGATCGCAAGCTGCTGAAAATCTTTTTCGCCAAACACCGCGGCATTCGGTTCGAGAATGTGGAACAGCTTCACCACCACCGTGCAAACCCCGCGAAAATGTCCCGGGCGCGATTTACCGCAAAGCATCTTCGACAGCGCGGTTTCCTCGACAAACACCCCGCGATCCTTCGCATATATTTCCGCTGCCGTCGGCCGAAATAAAAGATCGACATCTGCATTTCGGCAAAAATCTTCGTCTTCTGCTTCCGGCCGGGGATATCGTTCGTAATCGCTTCCTGGCTCAAACTGTAGCGGATTCACAAAAATGCTCACCGCCACTTCGCCGTTGCGCCCGGCGCGCTCACGTGCGACTCGAATCAATTCACGGTGAGCCTTGTGCAATGCCCCCATCGTCGGCACCAGCACACGTGGTTTTTCCGGGCGCTTGTGCGACGAAGCGTTCACGCTCGCGACCGTAGTCAGAATCTTCATTCCAAAAAATCGCGACCTTAATTGTCGATCTATTCGAGCCAAATCGCTTGTCGCCCGAAGTGAAATTTTTTGTGTTGAAAATTTTGCCAACTCGCACGGCTCGCCAACTCGTCCAATTCCACAACGGAAAATGCACGCGCGGCGGAAACGCGCCCGTCATAGCGCGTCATCGGTTCACGAAAAATGAGCGCGGTCAGAAGATAAACGCCGATCGTGGCGAGAAGTCCGCGTCGCAGATCGGAAACGAGAACAAATTTTCGCGAAAGTTCGCGACAACGTCGCAAGAGGCGCACGGCATCATCATCGCTGAAATGATGAAGCGCGAGCGAACAAAGCACGATGTCGTAGGGCTCCGCAGGCCGCCATTCCAGGATGTTTGCATCAATATACGAAATTTCCGGATAGTTACGGCTTAAGTTTCTCGCAATCTCCAGTGTAGCTGGTTGTCGATCTAACGCGTCAACCTCGACCTTCGCACCGATCTTTTGTGCGTAATCAACAATCAATCGCGGAATGTCGCCTGAGCCAGTCGCAAGGTCGACAATGCGCACGTGATCGCCCAGTTCAATCCAGCAACGCAAAAAATTCCGAACAAGGCAATGGCTGCCGAAGAACCGATTTAGCTGGCGTATATTTCGAAGGTCGTTTTCCAGCTCAGAAGAAACTGGCTGCGGCCGATCCATCAGTTCCGGCTTCGCCGGATCGAATTGCCGCTTCATTTAGCTGTAGCCGTGGTTCTATGGCTTCGGTCGAATTGCCACCAAAAATGCGACGCCCACCGAGCTGCCGCTACAAAGAAAGAAACTTTTGCCACGAGTCGGGTAGCGGTGCGGTCTCGATCTCGCTCGCGATGCGGCCTTCGAACTCGGGACGAAAGATCGTGCTCGTCCCGTACACCATGATCACATCTTCCGAGCCTTCCACGCGAATGGCGTGCGCGACGCCGGGTGGAACCACGATGCCAACGTTGTTGGCGCTACGATGATTGTCGCCATCGACGAAGAAACGCATGAGGCGCCCGGGAAGCCCGGCACGGACGTCGAGCAGCAGCATCTCGGCGCGCCCTTGTACAAAAAACATCACGTCCCATTGCTCGTCATCGTACGGACGCAACGAATAGTTTTGCGGCTCGGTAACGAAGAGGCGTCGCTGCCATTTCTCCGCGCTTGTTTGGGGAGGAATGCTCGGCGGATGGATGTGAAATCCTTTGGCGCTCTGGGCAAACATGCGCGCAGCCGACCATTGTTTTGGCCAAAGCCCGATTTTGGCGAGAATTCCCTCATCGCGGCGGACAAATTCGCTGAAAACGCCGCGGTGACGCTGCGGATAAATTGCTCGGGCAAAAATTTCCACGCCTGGAATCCAGATGGTTTTTATCTCGATCTTGTGTCGATCGGCCGCCGCCAGTTCCCCGGCGTCAACTCCGGAGCGGGCGAGCCGCTGCGCCAATGAACCTGTCTTGTAATCGCGAGCGGAGAGCGCTTTTCGCGCGGCCCCGCTCAGACCGCCCCATAAGTTTGTTTCGCGTTTGCTCATCTCGATCTTGTAAAGCCGCTCAAGTGCCTAACGAGAAATCGGCGCGTTCGCGAGAAAGATTTGGATTGTAATAAGGATCGCGCTCCAAAACGCCGGCCCAGCGTTGGCGAATGACCTCGGCCTCCGGTGCCTCGACGTTGCACCGCCGGCTGGTCGATTCGTAGTGATACAATTTTGCGAAGGGCGTGTAAACGATGAGGTAGCCGGCGCGCCCCATCTTGAGGCAAAGATCGACATCGGCAAATGCATCCGGCAGCGATTCTTCATCGAAGCCGCCAACCTCTGCAAAGACTTTGCGCCGCGTCAAGAGACACGCGCCGGAGACCGCACTGTAATTTCGCATGATCTGCAATTGCCGGCAGACGCCAGGGTGCTCCGCCGGAAAACCGCGAAAGGCCGGCTGCGCGATTCCATTCTCGCCGAGAACAACCCCGGCATGCTCGATCGTCTCATCCGAATTCACTAACCGCGCGCCGACCGCGCCGACTTCCGGCCGCTGCACATGCTCGGCCATGGAGGCGAGCCAATCAGGTTCGATCGCCTCAATGTCATTATTCAAAAAGAGCAGCCAGGGACTCTCGGTTTGCTCGACGGCAAAATTGTTGATCGCCGAATAATTGAACGGCCCTTGATAATGCAGAAGCTGGTGTTCGGACCGGCCGAAGTAAGCACGCGCCTCCTCCGATTGGCGATCGTTGCCGACAACGACAATCTCATAATTCGGATAGATTGTGCTGGTCGCGATGCTCTCGATGCAGCGCGCAAGCAACTCGATGCGATGGTGCATCGGAATGATGATGGAAATCTTCTTCGCCTCGGCAAGTTCCCGCTTCACCCAATAAGTGTGCGTGTGCCACTCGATAGCGACGTGACCCTTGATGCCTTTTCGCCGAAGGTGTTCGCCAACGGCGCGCCGTCCGGCGTCGAATTGCCCAGGTTTTTGCCGAAAGCCACTCGAGCTTGAGCTTGCGCTTCGCCGCCAATGGTACAGCACGTGCGGAATGTGATGAATCCGATCGGTCTGCTCGATCGCGCGCAGGAGAAGATCGT
The DNA here is from genome assembly GCA_049300145.1 of Chthoniobacterales bacterium. Lineage (GTDB taxonomy): Bacteria > Verrucomicrobiota > Verrucomicrobiia > Chthoniobacterales > UBA10450 > AV133. The sequence continues at coordinate 4,568 of JBAQJG010000709.1, forward strand.
AATCCTGCGAGCCATCGAATTGGGAAGAGAACCCGCCGATCCGCCGGACAAGCTCGCGCCTTATGGTAATAAAATGGCAGAGATAATTGCAGGCTAGGAAGAAGTCTGGCGACCAATCGGGTTTAAGCATTGGATCGGTAAAACCTTCTTCCGTAAGCTTGTCTTCGTCGGAGTAGATAAGATCAACATTGGAATGCATCTGAAGCAATTTCGCCGTTTGGAAAAGCGCATCCGGCTCGAGCAAGTCATCATGATCGAGCAGGCCGATCCATTCGCCCTGCGCTTCGGCCAGGCCACGATTCGACGCTACAGAAATGCCTCCGTTATGCTCAAGGCGAATCAAACGGATGCGCGCGTCACGGGAGGATCGCCGGCGTAAAACCTCGAGCGTCTCGCGATTGATAGACGCATCATCAATGAGGATCAGTTCCCAATTCTCGTAGGCTTGCGCGAGGACGGAATCGATCGCCTCCCTAAGCCAAGCGCCCGGAGTGTTAAAAACCGGGGTGATGATGCTGATAAGAGGCCGGTAGGAAAAAAAGCCTGATTCTTCACGCATTCTGCGCGCTTGGGCTGGCGAGACGCGATGCCGATCCAACCACGCTTGATATTCAGTCTTCGCAGGCTGAGGCGATGGCCAGCGCGGCAGTCCGAAGCGCTTTCTGATTTCTCGAAAAAGAGTCTGCGGCAATCGATAAGGCGCGAGCAAGACCTGACCGATCCTGCGCTCCGGAGAGCTGCGCAATGCTCGCCTTTCCTGTTTTAGCTCCCGCAGTTCGCGCTTGGCCTGCTTCAATTTCAGCAAACTTTCTTCAAGCCGCGCAATGTGCCGGTCCGCTTGATCGAGTTCGGTCGTGCGCGCACGCAGCGCTCGTTGCAGGTGATCCACCTGAGACTGGAGGCGAGCGACAATCGCTTCCTTCGCGGCCGTGCTACCCATTGGATTTGAAGCGGTTTGCAACACTCGCACAGTATATTAATTGAAGCGCGGCGCAGGCAATTTTACGCTGCTATGCCGCTGCTCCATACTCCCAACGATCCTGCATGCTCGATTTTTCAATTTATCTCCTCTATCGCGCAGGGACGGTGCTTCTGGCAGCGCTGCCTTTGCGCGGGCTTTTCGCGCTGGGAAACGGCTCCGGATTTTGTGCCTGGATCATTCTCGGAAAATATCGGCGACTAGCGCTGCGAAATATTTCAATCGCGTTCGGAAATGAAAAATCGGCGCGCGAATTGCGCCGTCTTGTCCGCCGCCATTTTCAGCGTCTGGGCGCGAACCTTCTCTGCAGCGTCAAACTCCGCGTCATGCAGTTGGAAAAGATGGAAGCGCGGGTCGAGACCGAGAACTTTGATGTGGTACATCGGCAATTGCGTGCCGGCCATCCCGTCGTGTTCATCTTGAGCCATCTCGGCAACTGGGAATTGTTTGCCCAGATCTTCCCGAGGCTCGTCGACTACGTCAGAGACAGCACGATCTATCAAAAGCTGGGCAATCGTTTTATCGATGAACACGTCCGCCGCTTGCGCGGCCGCGCCGGCGTCGAAATGTTCGATCGCAAAGAAGGTTTCCAAAAAGCCATTGAACTGCTTCGCGGCGGCGGCGTCATAGGCATCCTGAGCGATCAACATGCCGGTGATCATGGCTTGTGGGTCCCGTTTTTCGGGCGGCTGGCATCGACCTCTCCGCTGCCGGCGCTTTTGGCCAAACGCACGGGCGCTGTGCTGATTGGCGCGGCTCTTTACACGAGCGGGACGGCGCGCTGGCGCATGGTTGTAACGGAGCCTTTGCAGACCGCCGACCAATCAGTGGAATCGTTGACCGCGAAAGCCACGGAAATTGTCGCGCAACAAATTCGTCGCGCGCCGGAAGACTGGTTTTGGGTGCACAATCGCTGGAAAACTCCCAGGCCTAATTTCCTTCTCACGCGCTACAAACGCGGGGTCTATCTGCCTTCCAATGTTTCGGCTCAAGATTTACAGCCATTCCGCATCCTCATTCGTGCGAGCAACTGGCTGGGCGACGCCACAATGAGCGTGCCGGCGGTTCGCGCGATCAAGGCCGGGCGTCCAGATGCGCACATTACAATCGCCGCGCCGGCGAAGATTGCCTCGATGTGGAAGTTAGTTGCGGAAGAGGACGAAGTTGTGTCGCTGCCCAATAAGTCCCTTCTTGCGACGGTCCGCTCGATTCGGCGACAGTCGCGGTTTGACGTGGCGATTCTCTTTCCCAATTCATTGCGCACAGCGTTGGAAATTTGGCTGAGCGGAATTCCTCGACGGGTCGGTTATCGCGGGCATTTCCGCAGTTGGCTCTTGAACCAGATCGTGCCCGGTCGCGAAATTCCAGGGCCAATCGAACATCAGGCAGATCGTTATTTGCGAATGGCGCGCGAACTTGGGGCGAGCGTAGCAGACAAGGAGCGGCTTTTTTCCACTGCTGGGGCGATTGACAATCGCTCTTCCTTGATTTCCGGCGCGACGGAAGCCCGGCTTAAGATCGGTCTCTGTCCCGGCGCCGAATACGGCCTGGCCAAACGATGGTTGCCGGAGCGCTTCGCCGAGGTCGCAGCAGCGGTCACCGCGCAATCGTCCGTCCAGTGGATTCTTTTCGGCACGTCGAAAGACGTGACAATCGGCGAGCAGATTTCCAATGCGCTGGGCGACTCGTGCGTAAATCGCATCGCCCAAACCACCCTCGACCAGCTGATCGACGAGCTGCGCGAATGCCGTTTGCTCCTGACAAACGACACCGGCACGATGCATCTCGCTTCGCTGCTCGGAGTGCCGGTTGTCGCGATCTTTGGGTCGACCGAGCCGCGACTCACCGGGCCACTCGGCATGAGTGACACTATTTTGCGACATCAAGTGGAGTGCAGCCCGTGCTTCCTGCGTGAATGTCCGATCGATTTTCGCTGCATGAAGGCCGTAAGCGTCCAGGAAGTTATCGATGCCGTCTTGTCGATCCTGCAGAGATCGACATCTCCTCCTGCGGCACCCCGAAAAGTGGATGCACCATGATTAGCGTTGCTTTCAGTGGGCCTTACGGAATGATTGCTCCGCATGCTCTCCGCCGATGCGCCACGCATTCGCACCGAAGTGCGAGTAATGTTTTTCGATACCGATTGCGGAGGCGTCGTGCACAACATCGCCTATCTGCGCTTCATCGAGATCGCTCGGACGCTGCTCGCTGAGGAACTCGGCCTCCGCCTCGCGCAAATGACCGAAGACAAAAAATATCCCGTCGTCGTGCGCACTGAGATCGACTATCGACGCGCCGCCAAACTCGGCGATCGACTCGTGGTCGAAGGCTGGCTCGACCAACTGGAACGGGCGCGATTTTGGTGCGCATTCCGCATCGTTCGTCCGAAGGATGATGCGTTGATCTCCGAATGCCGCCAGACGCTGGCCCTCATCGAGATGCCAGCGGGAAAATTGCTGCGTTTGCCGGAAGACTGGGAAAAATATCGGAAACCGGAAGCAAACGCCCGCCTGAGCGCGCCGATCGCTGAGCGCGCCCGCCGGACAGCCTAACGAATCGATGGTCGCTGGCGCTCGCACTTTCAGCATTGAAGAGACTCTTCTCGAGCCGCCCGCCATCAATCCGCCGCCGACACGCCACGCTCTTTTTGTTTTTTTGATTGCGCTGGCGGCGTTATTGCACCTGACGACGATCGGCTGGGGCGATCTCTATGGCCACACTGAAGGACAGTATGCCGGTGCGGCCCGCGAAATGATCGAGGCACGTCAGTGGCTCTCGCCTACCAACGATGGTCTTTCGCGCCTGCAAAAACCGCCGCTGCTTTACTGGCTGATGATCGCGTCGTTCAAGTTCTTCGGTGCCAGCGCGGCTGCCGCTCGCCTTCCTATCGCGCTGGGAACGATTGCAACCGTGGCCGTGACGTTTCTAATCGGAGAACGGCTGGCCGATTATTGGCGCGGTTTCCTCGCCGGCCTGATTTATCTCTGCTCGTGCGGCGCTTTTTTGCTCGGACGAATCATCATGCCCGAGCCTGTTTTCAGCGCCTTCGTCGCCGGCGCGATTTTCTGCGGCGTGTGCGGTTATCAGCGCCGGCGTTTTCGCCGCTTCTGGTTCCTCGGTTTTTGGTTCTGCGCGGCGCTCGCTTGCCTGACTAAGGGTCTGCACGGTTTGATTTGTCCGGCCGCGGTTTTTGGGCTGCTCGCGTTATTGTATCGAGAGGCGCGCCTCCGCTTCCGCCCGCTCCTTCATTGGTTTTACCTGTCGATCTTCTTGCTGATGGTGGCCCCGTGGTACATTTGGGCGGAATGGCACTTCCCCGGATTTTTTCGCCAGTTGGTGGGCATAGAATGGCTGGGCCACCTGCAGGCTGCTCCCGATGTGCCCGGCAGCGATAATGGCGTTCCTCGATTGCAATTTATCGCATTGCATTTCGCCTGGTGGTTCCCATGGTCGATCGCGCTCTTGCCCGGGGTGCTCTTGGCATGGCGGCGAGTGCTGCAGCCGCGCGAAATAGAATTTGCGGATGCTTTGCCCCTTTGCTGGATGGGTGTGTTTTTCTTGCCACTGCTTCTCCTCGGACAGCGCCAGGATTACTATTCGATGAGTATGTGGAGCGCATTTGCGCTGTGGGCGGCAGCGGCGTGGCAAAGAATGCCGGGGCAACTGCGCGCGGCCGGTGCGAGCTTGCTCAGCCTTGTCGGAATCGCCATCTGTTCCCTGGCGCTGCTGCTTCCGAAGGTGATCGGGCAAATTGATGGGAGTTCGGGCGATGCAGATACGAGATGGACGACGTGGCGCGCCTTGCAATACATTCCCAGTCCAGCTTGGCTGGCCTTGCGGCCAATGTTCGCGATCATCGGCCTCGCTCTCATCACTTTTTCCCTCCTCGCCCTCTATTTCATCGCGATGCGCCGGCCGAAACTCGCCTGCGTTGCGCTCGCGGCGGCCATGATTCCGACCGGGTTGAGCATGATCGACGGTGTCGCGCGCATGGCCCCGCACTTTTCCCTCGCGGACGCCGCGCGTTTTCTCAACGCCAGGCTTGGCGAAAAGGACGCAGTCATTTACGAGGGATCATTGGACGTCGGCAGCAGTCTTATCTTCTATTTGAATCGGCGGTTTTATCTCGTGAACCAGCCGCGCGATGACGAAATGCACGCCTCCTCAAAGACTGCCGACGTCGTCATAGACGAGGAGCTCGTTCTTAGAAAATGGGGCGACCCTGACGCTGTTTATCTGATCGTTGATCAAGGACGCCTCACTCACTGGCAAGATTTATTGACCCAACGCTTTCACATTTATCATCAAGTCACGGCCTGCGGCCCGTACGTTGTCCTGAGCAATCAGTTATAACGCTCTTCAGCCAAGAGCCGTCCCCAAGATTTGCTCGCGCCAAATCCGGCGACGAGCACGATAAGAGCCGTCATTAAAATGCCCAACCGCGCGGTCGGCGCGCGTGGTGGCAGATGCGGACGAACGATCTCCATTTGAAAAATTCGGCTCGCGGCTTAATGTGGCGGCTCATTTTCGCACCAAAATCTATTCATGTCGCAGCATCGCAGTTTAAAAGGGGCCAGCACGATCACCGCTAAGCGCAATGTCCTAAAGCGTTTTGAGCGGGTCGAGCTTCTTAAGAAACGCGCTCAATGGAAGGAAGGCAGCAAAGTTATTGGCCTCCCAAAAACCAAGCCAGAAGCGTAACGGGTTCGGCTTCGAGGACAGCGAAACGTGTTCGTGAATCTCGATCAACTCATCCGTGCCATTCAAGAGGAGTTAGGCGTCAGCGTTGACGGCAACGCCGTATTGGAGACTTGGATAACAATTTACAATCGGATCTGCCCAAACCAGAGCGCGACTCCAGTTTTTGAGTGAAAGGATGGACGATCGGAGCGAGAAAGATTCGGGCAAAGCTGTTTTGCGTCGGAAACTTGCGCTGGGTCCGTAGTAATCGGTGACGCCATGCGTCTCAATCGCTTCCTCGCCGCGGCGGGGATCGGGTCACGTCGGCAGTGCGATCAATTGATCGCGGCCGGTCGAGTCACCATCAACGGAGAGCGCTGCACGAATTTCAGCGCGCAACCATCAATCCGCGACCACGTGAAGGTGGATGGCAAACTCGTCCCCCGAAAGCTTTCGGGCTTGCATATTATTTTGCACAAGCCCGCCGGTTTCGTTTCGACCAGAAGCGATCCGCATGCGCGCGACATCATCTTTGATCTTTTGCCAGCGAAATTTCCCCGTCTTTTCAATGTGGGCCGGCTCGATGCGCAAACCGAAGGCTTGCTCCTTCTTACCAACGACGGCGAACTTGCGCAACGGCTGACCCACCCGCGATACAAGATCGACAAGGAGTACGAAGTAATTTTGGATCGTCCGTGGGATGCGGCTCTCACACCAAGATTATTGCGGGGAATTTTTCTCGACGGCCAAAAGGCACAATTTACCCGATTGCATTGCGTGACGCCGACCCGATTGCGCGTGGTCTTAAGACAAGGCGTCAATCGCCAAATTCGTCGCACGTTTGAAGCGGCCGGGTACCGCGTCAAACATCTTGTGCGAACGCGCATGGGAAATCTTCGCCTCGGCGATTTGCTGCGCGGTCATTGGCGCGCACTCACAAAATCTGAACTCACATCTTTAAAGCGGTTGCGGAAGACAGGCGTCTCGCCTGTCATGGCGGACGGGCCTCCGGCCTGTCCGACAGCCGGGGCGGCTGCCCGCCATCACACCCGGAGACGGCTCTCGTCCGGCACATCTTTGAGTCGTGCGCGATGAAGATCGACAACTGTAACGCACTGATCACGGGAGCTTCGGCTGGGATCGGACGTGAGTTCGCGCGGCAACTTACGGGTCGCGTGCGGTCGCTCATTCTAGTCGCGCGACGCGAGGAAAGATTGAGCGAGTTGCGCGACGAACTAACGAGAAATCACTCTGATCTCACGGTTCACATTCGCAAAATTGATCTCGCTAACCTTTCGCAGGCCGAAGAACTGATCGCATGGCTTGAGCGCGAAAAGATCGATGTCGATCTTTTGATCAACAATGCCGGGCTCGGCGATCTCGGCCCGTTTGCGACGAGCGATCCTGCGCGCAATGAGCAGATCATGCTCGTGAACGTGATCGCGTTGACTTCGCTCACACGCCGTTTGCTTCCCCAGATGATCGCGAAAAAACGCGGCGCCATCTTGAACGTCAGTTCGTCCGCCGGTTTTCTGCCGATTCCCGGTTTCGCCGTTTACGCGGCAACCAAGGCTTATGTGACAAGTTTTTCCGAAGCGCTTCGCGCCGAGCTGCGCGGCGCGGGCGTGAGCGTGTGCACGCTTTGTCCTGGACCGGTGCCCACCGAATTTCAGGAAACCGCAAAACGTCCGGGCGGTCAGCCCGAAGGCGGCCCGAAATTTGTTCAGGTTTCGGCCGAGCAGGTCGTGCGCGACGCGCTCGCCGCGATTGAGGCCGACCGACCGCTGGTGATTCCGGGTTTTGTCATGAAAATCGGCATGTTTCTTGTCCGCATAACGCCAATGCCGATCTTGCGATGGGCTGCCCGATTTTCGGCAAAACCGGGGTAAACCGTAGCCGCGGCGCCGTCGCTACGAAGATTTGTATTTGACCGAGCAACCGTATGGTTTCGTCGTCGGACGGGAAACCGGTTTACCGGCGAGTGATTCGTCGAGCGCGGCTTTAACGTAATTGGTCGAGCTCGGGATGTCGGCCGGATTAGGCGACGCTTTGCTGTCGATCGCGCCTTCGTAGATCAATTTTCCTTCGGGATTGATCACGACCATGTTCGGCGTGTTCTTCGCGCCATAAAGCTTGGCCACTTTGCTGTCCGGATCGAGAAGCAAGGCCGTCTGCTTTGTTTTCCAGGAAGCCATGATTTTCTGTGCTTGGTCCGGCGTAATGTTGCCCTCCGTGCCGGGCGCATTGGAATCAATCGTCAGCCAGACGACGCCTTTGCCGGTGTATTCCTGTTGCAGGTTCTGCATGTTGTCACTGCCGTAATGCTTTTTTACAAACGGGCATTCCGGATTAAACCACTCGAGCACGACGTATTTGCCTTTGTATTGCGAAAGGGAATGCGTCCCGCCCTTCGCGTCAGTGAGCGAAAAGTCCGGGGCACTGCTGCCGACGGGCGGCACGTCAACGGCCAAAACGGCGGTGGCGGCGAGGGATGTGAGAATGGCGATAATGGATTTTGTTTTCATAAGTTATTGTGAGGCGACAGTGCGCGAGATGGTTTCAAGTTTGTCTAGGATAATACTCTTGGTGAGCAACTCCGGAAATACAATTGGTTCCTCGGACTTGCCGGGGTAGAGCACGTATAGTGGGACACCTGGACGGCCAAATTGTTGCAATAATTTTGTGATGACAGGGTCGCCGTTCGTCCAATCGGCCTTGAGTTTAATAATACCGTGGCGCTGAAATGCTTCCCGCACGGCTGCGCTTTCCAGCACGCTGGCCTCGTTAAATTTGCAAGTGAGACACCAGGCCGCCGTAAAATCAACAAAGACGGTGTGGCCTTGGGTCAGCTCAGTTTGCAAACGCTCCGGCGTGAATGCCTGCCAGTCGCCGGGCAATTGCGAACCGGCATTTGAGGCTTTTGCGAAGACGAACTTTTCGCCAATGAAATAAACGCCGCTCGCGGCGAGCAGGACCGCCATCGTAAGCGCGGCGATGACGCGCGTTCTTGTTGACGCAACCGGCGCGAAGAATGCGCCTTTCATCCAGCAGATCACGCTCACAATGAGGAGAAAGCACGAAGCCCAGATGATGCCGTCGAGACCACGCTGCGCGCCGAGCACGTAGAGGAGAAAGAGCAGGGTCGCGAGAAGCAGGAAACCCATGAATTGTCTCACGTGCACCATCCACGGACCCGGCTTCGGCAGAAAGCGCAACCAGGCCGGTTGGGCACAGAGCAGCAAATAAGGAGCGCTCATCCCGGCCGCAATCGCCACAAACATCAACAAGATAATTGCTGGCGATTGGGTGAAGGCGAATCCAAGAGCGGTCCCGAGAAATGGCGCGGTGCACGGCGTTGCCAGCACGGTCGCGAAAACGCCTTGAAAGAACGAGCCCGCTTCACCCTCGTTCGCGGTCCAACTGAGCAATCCGCGCGTGGCAGGTTGCGGCAGCGAAATCTCGAATACGCCGAAAAGATTCAGGGCAAAGACCAGCACAACGACGCTCAGAAAAAGAACAAAGTAAGGATTCGTGAATTGAAATCCGCCCCAGGTAACCTCGCGGCCGGCCGCTTTAAGAACGATCAAAAGCAGCGCGAGGCCGACAAACCAGGCAAAGATTCCCGCAGCAAAGGCCAATCCGCTGCGGAAGATTTTCTGCCGGCTTTGGCCGGCGTGCTGGATGAAGCCGAAAATCTTGAGCGAGATCACCGGCAAGACACACGGCATCAAATTCAAAATGATGCCGCCGAGAAAACCGAAGAAAAGGAAAGTGAAGACTCCGCGTGTCGGAGCCGAACTCGCAGTCGAGGCGACGGCAGGACTCACGATTTGCCACGCGGCGCGGTCATTCCCATTGGCGCTTTGAGCAAAGACGACAAGACCCTGGAGCGACGACAAATTCTTATCCCCCGACTCTATGGGAATTCGGAACGTAGTTTCATCGCCCTGGCGTGACTCGATCTTCGGATGGCCAACCACGACGTTGGCTGGCGGTAGAGGAAAAAAATCTGCCGCCGGATACTTCGCCAGCATCGCACTTGTTAGGCTGAGGCGAAGATCGGATCCGGCGCGGGTCCAGTTTGCCTTGACGACGTCAGCGCCGGGCCAATCTTGCGGCAGCAAACGACGGAAGCGCGCGAACATTTCCGTGTTTGCCGGAGCACTGCTTGCCGACGTTGGCAGTTCGAGTTGCAAGCTGGCATTCCCCGGAATGCAGATTCTTTCGCAAACCAGCCAGTTTGCCTCGGCAGAAAGTTTCACTGACGAACTGTCAATCTTCGGAGGCGGAACGATTTCCTGCATGAGCAGGAC
>JBAQJG010000710.1:0-1769 GCA_049300145.1 Chthoniobacterales bacterium
GTGTTGTCGGGTCGAAAGGGAGCAAGGATTCAAAGATTCAGTGTGGCAGAGGTTCACTCAATCCTGCCGCCCCGCACTGAATCACCGGCTGCAAAGTTACGGGGAATCAAGGTCGCAGGGTGGCACTATGCCCAAGGAATTCTTTCGCACGCGATGACCTACTCCTCCCCATGCACAGGCCGCGTGCAAAAGGCCGCCTCGATCTAATAAAGAGGTGTGAAAAAATTGTCGGTCAAGAAGTTCACGGGTCGTTGCGCAAAGATGTTCAGCAACGCCAGTTTTGTTCTCGACGGTCGGTGCGAAGCGGAACTATCAATTTGCTTCATTTTCACGTAACTTCACGCGATGTCCGCCGAGGTTAAGAAGGAGATTCAACTTGAGATCGCGCATGTCCTATTCATAGACATCGTCGGCTATTCGAAACTTTCGATTAATCAGCAGCGGGCGGTGGTTGACGAAATGGCCGAAGTCGTCCGCAACTCGGAGCAATACCAGAAGGCTGAAACCGCGGGTCGCTTAATTAAAATTCCAACGGGCGACGGCATGGCGTTGGTCTTTTACACCAGTCCGGAAGCGCCGGCGCAATGCGCGGTCGAAATTAGTCGCGCCATTAAAGAACATCCGAACCTACCGCTTCGGATGGGAGTGCATAGTGGTCCGGTAAGCGGGGTGATAGATGTGAATGGTCACGCAAATCTCGCGGGTGCCGGGCTCAACATGGCGCAACGGGTGATGGATTGCGGAGATGCCGGACACGTTCTTGTCTCCAAACGCGTCGCCGACGATTTGGGAGAATACGAACATTGGCGGCCGCTTCTGCACGACCTCGGCGAGTGCGAAGTGAAGCATGGGATGCGCGTCTCCATTGCGAATCTTCACGCGAATCAAGTGGGCAATCCGCAACCGCCAAAAAAGTTCCAAACCCTGAAGAAGCACAGCGCGCGAATGCGCTGGGCGGCGACGACGGCAGCGTTGCTCGCGCTCGCGGCAATCGTCGCGGGCATTGCAATGTTTTCCCGTTATCGCGTGCGATCGATGCTGGCTGCGCCGGAAAAAAGCATCGCGGTGCTTCCCTTCGAGAACTTGAGCGAGGATAAGGCCAACGCTTACTTTGCCGACGGCATCCAGGACGAGATTCTGACGCGCTTATCGAAGATCGCCGATCTGAAGGTCATCTCGCGTACATCGACACAGCATTACAAGAGTGCCCCCGAAAACCTGCCCGAGATCGCCAGGCAACTCGGTGTTGCGAACATCGTGGAAGGAAGCGTGCAAAAAAGCGGCGATGCCGTGCGCGTCAATGTGCAGCTAATCAAAGCGGCCAACGATTCCCATCTTTGGGCCGATACCTTTGATCGCAAACTAACCGACATCTTTTCAGTCGAGACTGAGGTGGCCAAAGCCATCGCCGAACAGTTGCGGGTGAAACTCACGGGTCAGGAAGAGCAAGTTATCAGCGCGAGACCGACGGACAATCCTGGGGCTTACGATGCTTACCTGCGCGGGCTGGCTTATACACTGAAACCGCAAACTTCAATCGCCAACTCCCTTGGCGCACAGAAATACTTGAGAGAAGCGGTGCGCTTGGACCCGAAGTTCGCGCTTAGTTTGGCGCTGCTCTCATACGCCGATGGGCGCGGCTACATCACACAGACGCTTCAACCAACGGTCGCTCTTCGTGAAGAGGTGCGGCAGACAGCCGAAACCGCGCTTACTCTTCAGCCCAATCTCGGCGAGGCGCTGATGGCCAAGGGCTATTACCACTACTC
>JBAQJG010000711.1:0-2218 GCA_049300145.1 Chthoniobacterales bacterium
CTTTCCATTAGCCGGGAAAAAGACGCCAACCAAGCGCACCCCGACGCTTGGGAGGTTCCCTCCCGCTGACCATCCCGGCGTACAAGCTGTCCCTATCGCCTCCCTATCGGTGAAGGCATCCTGCTGAGAGGCGCCGTTGATAGGATTGCGCCCGTCCACCCATGAAGAGACGTGCTTGGCGGCGATCGCGGAGCCGTAGTCGTAGTCGCCCGCATAGCACGGTACGATGCCGGAGTCAGGTTGGGCGGGGAGTGGAGTAACTACGTCTGAGAACGTATCGTCAGGCAACCACGTCACGCCGTTATCGTTGGACTTGCGCCCCCACATCCTGTAACACGGAACATTCGTGTTGCCGACTGAGCAGGTGGTGCTCTCGCGCGCGTCATACCACACCGCGAAGAGGTCGCCGCTCGGGCTGACCGAAAGGTTCGGCTGCCACTGAGGACGAGTAGTAGTATCGGTGTTCAACTTGAGTGGCGCGCTGAAGGTCATGCCGCTGTCTGTGGAGCGGATATAATAGATGTCGCTGGGGTCGCTGCCGGCGCCGTGCTGGGCATAGACGTAGTGAACGACGTGGTTGATGGCGGCAGGCTCACCCCAGCCCATGTGTCGCCAGTAACCGGAGAACATGGCGGCGAAGTAGCCGTTGCTGCTGCAAGTGGTGCCATCGCTGGGCCCTGTGAAGGTGGGGCCGGTGTAGGTGTTGGTCCAGGTGGTGCCGCCATCTGTGGACCTGAACATCATGTTGGAGCGAGGCCCGCCAGTACCCCCGCCGCCTTCGTTCATGCCGGCGATGTACACGTCGCCCGTGGCCGAGTCACCGGTGATCTGCACGTCACGGATGAATGGGCTGCCGCTGGTGATCTGGTGCGGGGTCCAAGTGACACCATCGTCGGTCGAGACGCGGACGAAGAGGGCGCCGCCCCCGATATTAAAGTCGTTCCAGGAGACGTACAAATTTCCGTAGTGGGGAGAGGCTGGGTTGTTGTCAGCCCAACCAGACTCTCGGTCGGCAGAGCCCTCGCTGTAAACACAGAAATGGGTCCAGCTATTGGGGTCCGAGGGATTAGTGGACTTGTAACCGCCCAAGCCCTGAGCGCCGCAGCCTCCATCCAGCCAGACGGTATACCAAGTCTGGCTTCGCTTGCTAAACAGAATGACTGGGTCGCCCAAGGTATTAGGGAAGGGGCTTTGACCGCTGGCCTGGGTGAGGCGAGTGAAGGTGGTGCCGCCATCGGTGGAGACCGATGCACCGGAGATGTTAAGGATAGCGCGGCCTCGTGAATCGTTGTACGCGACCACGATCTGGTTCGGGTTATCTGGGTTAGCCGTACTGAATGTCTCCGACTGGGTAACGTGGGGAAAGGTCTCGGGACCGGTGACCAGATCGACGTCCGTGGTGCCATAGGCCAGGGGTACCCACAGTCTTTTGACAGCCCGGATAGCCTGGATGAAGGCGCCGCCGATACGGGAAGCTGTACCTCCCTGTGCCCTGCCGCAGGCAATCATAATGGCTCCAGCCCGGAAGTTTTCTTGCTTGTCGATGCCCAGCGCGTGAATGCGAGAACAGTCAAATCCGTTAGGAACGAGAGGGTCGGTGGAATTGGTGATAATGTGATTCGTCTGCTGCGCCTGTGCGACGCCAAAGCCCGCCAGCGCCAGAAAGACGCCGGCCAGGACTATAAACAGTCCGATTAAGACACGCAGATTAAAGAAGGCGGATTGTGAAGCGGATTTTTTTGTCATGGGTTGTTATTGATCTGGAGGGAGTTTGAGTGTGAAACGTTGCTTATAGCTAAAACACCAGAAGAAACGCGTTTTCCTGTGGTTTGCAGGGGCATATCAAATATTTGAACGGATGACCAGCTTTTTTTTCACTTTTTTTTTGACAGTATTATTGGTCACGTCGTCTTCGGCCGCCTCCGTCCCGCGGCCGCGGGGCTACGACGCGCCAGGGGAGACGCCGATCCACTTTTCGCCAAGCGCGCGAAGGAATCGTCTTCGGCCGCCTCCGCCCACGCTACAGCGCGCCAAGGGAGAAGCCGATCCACCTTTGGCAGGTGGAACGCGTTGTCCTCAACACGTTGGCAAAGTAAATGCGGCTTTGCCGCCTAAATTTGATATCGAGCAACGCTTCCCAGGCAATGCGCAGAAGATCTCACGCAGTCGGCGGTCAGTTTTCGCTCCTCTTCGGGCGCCTCCGCCGAGGCTACGGCGC
>JBAQJG010000712.1:0-5975 GCA_049300145.1 Chthoniobacterales bacterium
GATCAGCGGCGAATCGCTAAGAGTAGATGCGTGTCCCTGGGCTGCTATATTTGCGTTGATGGATTCGGATTATCGCCTTCGCAATTTCAGATTGCTTTGTGCGGTGCTTTGCCTCTCGGGCCTGGCGGCGCGGGCACAAGACCGCGGCATAAGCCAGGATCACCAGCTGGAGTCGGCGCCTCAGTCACGCGCTGATCGAGGCGATTCACGAAATTGGCGATACAGAGGAAGCGGCAAAAGTGTGACCGAATTGATCGCGGAAGGCGACCAATTCGACAAACAACTCCAGGCCAAAGACGCGCTCGAAGTATATCTGCCTGCGAACAAGCTGGAACCGGACAACGTGAAGCTTCTCGTTTGTATTGCTCGACAGTACCGCCATCTGATGAGCGACACGTCATCGAGACAAGAAAAGCTGCGGCTGGGAAATGTCTCGCTCGAATTCGCCAGTCGGGCTGCGACCCTCGCTCCGAATAATGCCGAGGCCCAACTCTCGCCCGCGATCAGCCTCGGGAAAATGCTTCCCTTCATGGGCAGCAGGGATCAGTTCAATGCTTCGCCCCGGATCAAGGCGGCGGTGGACCGGACCCTTCTCCTTGATCCGACCAACGACAATGCGTGGCACATTCTCGGCCGTTGGAATCGCGTGCTTGCAAATGTTAGCGTGGTGAAACGGGCGCTGGCGAAGGCCATTTATGGCGACCTGCCGGTAACGACCAACGAAGCGGCGGAGAAATGTCTCTTACAAGCCATCAAAATTAACCCGAACCGACTCATGCATTACATCGAACTAGGCCGCATTTATGCGCAGATGGGACGCAAAGAAGAGGCGCGCAAGTACATTCAAAAAGGGATGGCCATGCCTGACAAAGAAAAGGATGACCCGGAGATGAAAGAGATCGGAAAGCAAATCCTGCAAAAGCTGGGGTGATGGGGCGGACGCGACGGCACTACTTCGTTTGCAAAGATGTTTCGTAGGCGGACCACTCCGGCATATCTGCCAACCCGCCGCCCATGAATTGGTGGTGCCAAAGCTGGGTGGCTACGACCGCAGTGAGGCCCATTTCCACGGAGAGTCGAGGCAGCGATCCGGCCCGCATTTCACGAAAGCCTTTGCGCCAGCGCGTCACTTCGCTGACATCAAAGTAACCGGTGCGGCGTAGCGAATCTTCACTTAAAAGCTGCGCGACAAACCGCGGTTCAGGGTCCATGTGAAAACTGTCGAGTGGTGCGCGAAAGATAACTTTGCCGCGTCGGGCGATCGATTTCGGAATCCAGCGTTCCGCGAGCAGACGTAGTAGATACTTGTCGCGGAATCCACGCAGCTTCCAGCGCGGGTGCAATTTCGCGGTGAAATCAAATACGTCCTCGTCCAGGAACGGGTAACGAACTTCGACCGAGGAGTGCATGGCCACGCGGTCGCCTTTGGCCTGCAACAGGTGGCCCGCTAACAGGACCCGCGCCGCGATCCAGATGCCGCGATTGAGCGGGGCCCAGCGTTTGGCTTTGTCGAGGGGAAATCCCAATTCGCCCCACGGATGGCTGTCGTTCATTACTTCGCGCATCTGCTCGGAGTAGAAACGCAGCTTCGAAATCGCGAGCAGCCCATAGGAATCGATCCATGCGTTTTGACCGCCGACAGAACTTTCCACTCGCTCGCGCCATTTCGGCGGAAAATGAGGCACCTTGTTCAAGCGCAGATAACAGCGCCGCGCCAACTCGCTCAGTTTTAATCCCGGCACGGCGTCGAGAAACCCCATGAGCCGGGCCGCTTTGTACCATGGATAACCGACGAGCCATTCGTCCGCGCCTTCGCCAGTCAACACGACTTTCTGGCCATTGGCATGAACGCGCTCGGCAAGTTTGAGCAATGCGCCGCAGGCGGTGTCGATCACCGGTGCTTCGGCAGCTTCAATGAGTTGGGGATAACTTTCGAGCGCTTCCTGATCGCCATAGTCTTGGACGATGGGTGGCTTCGCTCCGATGTGGCGCGCCGAGAGACTCGCTGCACTCAGTTCATCAAACTCCGGCTCATCCACCCGAACGGTGTAGGTGTTGATCGCTGGACCCTTGAGGCGACAGGCCAAGGCGAGGATCATGCTCGAATCCACACCGCCGGAGAGATAGGATCCTACCGGCACATCTGCGCGCAGCCGTTCTTCGACGGCCTGCAAGAGCAATCGCTCGAATTCATTCACCAGCGCATTCGGATTGTTTCCCCATTCCTCTTCACCCTGCGCCGGAAAATCCATTTCCCAGTGGGCGCGTTCGGTAATGACCGGACTCGTACCCGCACTTCCCGGCGTAATGCGCAGGCAGTGTCCCGGGGGCAGGAGTTGAACTCCTTCAAAACAAGTTCTCGGCCCCGGCACCGCGGAGAATGTAAACACGTGATCCAGTCCCTCGCGGTCCGGTCGCGGCGGAACCATTCCTGAAGCGAGCAGGCCTTTGATTTCGGAAGCAAAAAGCAGCCAGTCGCCTTGCCGGCTCCAGAAAAGTGGCGCGATCCCGAAGCGATCGCGGCCGAGATGAAGTTGTCGTTGCCGCGCGTCCCACAAGGCGATGGCGAATTGGCCACGCAGCCGTTCCCACATCCCTTCGTGATGATCTTCCCAGAGGTGCGGAATGATTTCGGTATCACAATGAGTGCGGAAACGATGGCCTTGCCTAACGAGTTCTTCGCGCCGTTCGACATAGTCGAATAATTCGCCATTGAAGACCACGAAAACGCTTCGGTCTTCGTTCGTCATCGGCTGCTGCCCATCAGCCAAATCGACAATACTCAGTCGGCGCGAAGCGAGCGAGATTCCCGGCTGTTCGAGAAAACCTTCCTCATCCGGACCACGGTGAGTGATGGCACGCGCCATTCGTTGCACGACACCTTCCGGAGCCGGGCGCTGCCCAACCAGATCGATTATTCCCGCGACGCCGCACATGGTCTCGTTCGAATAGATTAACGGTCCTGACCACCTGTTCGTGCGGGCGCTTTGATGAAATCGACTTGGATCAGGGAAAGCTTGTTGCAACGCATACTGCCAGTAGCATCGCAGAGGACGCCGAAGAGAAAAGTTGGGAAATGAGCGGCGACCAACGTAATTAGACAAAACAATGCCGGGAAAAGATGGTAAGTAAAGTTGTGGAGTATGTTAAAAACGAATTAATGTTGGATCAGTGAATGTTTTACCCTCCGTTGACGTCATAAATCCGCGCCCGGATTGGTAGCTGACTTGACATGGCCACAGGCAGCGCTAATCAGTCCGCCCTCGCGGAGCAACTCACGACCATGCAAAAAGAGCGTGTTGCGATTATTGGAGTCGGCTGCCGTTTCCCCGGCGCCGTGAGTTCGAAGGATGCCCTTTGGAAGCTTCTCGTCGAAGGCCGGGAAGGCATCATTGAAGTGCCACCCGATCGCTGGAACGTGGAGCGCTATTATGATGCTGAACCGGGCGTAGCTGGCAAATCCATCGCCTTGCGGGGCGGATTTATTGACGCCATCGATCAATTTGATCCGCAGTTCTTTGGCATTTCTCCACGGGAAGCTCCATATGTGGATCCGCAGCACCGACTCCTCCTTGAGACCGCATGGGAGGCGATCGAAGATGCCGGACTTGTTCTCGATTTCGAACGCGGAGCCGATCTCGGAGTTTTCGTCGGCATTTCGCATAACGATTATC
Organism: Chthoniobacterales bacterium; assembly: GCA_049300145.1. GTDB lineage: Bacteria > Verrucomicrobiota > Verrucomicrobiia > Chthoniobacterales > UBA10450 > AV133. The sequence continues at coordinate 3,675 of JBAQJG010000712.1, forward strand.
AGGGAATTCAAAGCACGAGTTTTGATCATTTCAGTATTGGACCCCATACGCCGACCGGGAGCGCGCACAGCATCGCCGCAAACCGGATTTCGTATTGCTTGAATCTGCGTGGCCCGAGTGTCGCGATGGATACTGCGTGCTCATCCGCGCTCACCGCAGTTCACGCGGCGTGCGAGCACATCTGGGCCGGCCGTGGAGACGTTGCCTTGGCCGGGGGCGTTACAGTGATGATTTCGCCGGGCGGGTTTATCGGATTTTCGCAGGCTGCGATGCTTTCGCCCGAGGGCCAGTGCGCCGCCTTCGATGCGTCCGCCAGCGGATTTGTGCGTGGTGAAGGCGCTGGCATGGTCCTGCTCAAGCGACTTTCGCGGGCGATCGAGGATGGCGATCCGATTCAGGGCGTGATTTTGGGGACGTCGATCAATCAAGATGGACACACCAACGGCATCTCGTTGCCCAGCCCGGAGGCGCAAACGCGACTGGTGCGAGATGCCTGCAGAGATGCTGGAATCGCGCCCGAGGCGATCGGCTTCGTCGAAGCCCACGGCACTGGGACGGCGGTGGGCGATCCAATCGAAGCGCATGCTCTTGCGGAAGCTCTCTGCGCTAATCGATCCGCCGACGCGCCACTCCCGATTGGCTCCATAAAAACCAATCTTGGCCATTTGGAAACTGCAGCGGGCATCGCGGGCCTTCTCAAAGCAATGCTAATTCTTAAGTACGGCCAGATTCCACCAAGCCTCCATTTTTCGACGCCAAATCCGCACATTGACTTTGAGAAGCTCAAGTTGCGTGTGCCGACTCAACTCGAACCCTTTCCAAATGGAACGGAGGAGCGCATCGCAGGCGTCAACTCATTCGGATTCGGAGGCGCGAATGCCCACGTCATTCTGGCCGAACCTCCGCCGCATCAGCCGGAAAAATCCTTAGCCGTCCCAGGTTGCCGTCCATGGCCAGTGATGCTTTCCGCTCGTTCGGAAGCATCGCTCCGGACTTCGGCGGCGAATCTGAGCGCATGGGTTAAGGAGCATGCCAATGCCAACGGTAGTTCGCCCGTTTTGCCGGATCTCACCTATACCCTGGGAGTCCGGCGTAATCATCACCCGCACCGGCTTACTCTTGTGGCTGACAGTTGGGCGGAACTGACCGAGGAACTCGACGCCTTTGCGAAGAAAGAAGAAAGCCAAAAAGTCCGTGCGGCTTTCACAGCGCGCCGGGAAGAACCGCCGCGTATTGGCTTCATCCTGAGCGGGCAGGGTCCGCAATGGTGGGGAATGGGTCGCGAGTTGATGAAGCATGAGCCGGTGTTTCGCGAGGCAATTGAAAATTGTGACGCCGCGCTCCGTCGGTGGACCAGCTTCTCGCTTTTCGAAGAACTCGGCCGCTCCGAAGAAACATCCCAGGTGCAACGGACGGAGATTGGACAGCCGTCCATTTTTGCCATGCAAGTGGCGCTCGCGGCGCTTTGGAAATCCTGGGGCGTTCGGCCTTCAGCCGTCGTCGGCCACAGCGTGGGAGAAATTGCGGCTGCCTGCATCGCCGGAATTTTTTCTCTCGAGGAAGCAGCCCAGATCGTCGCGCTCCGAGCGCGCCTCATGGAATCGTGCGGACGCGGAGAAGGAACGATGCTCGCTGTTGGATTGTCTGAGGAAGAAGCCTTGGCCCTCATCGCGCGGCACGACCGCACTGTAACGATTTCGGCCTTCAACGGTCCGCGTTCCATTACGCTCTCGGGTCCGCGCATTTCGCTCGAGGCCATGGCCGCCGAACTCGAGGCACAGGGCGCGTTCGCGCGACTCGTTAGGGTCGATCATCCATTTCATCATTCGCTCATGCGGCCGGCGTCAGAAGCTTTGGAGGCTGCGCTTGCCGATTTCAAACCGCAGTCGGCCGCCGTCCCATTCTTCAGCACAGTGACGGGTGAGCGTTGCGCTGGCGAGTCATGCAACGCCGCTTACTGGGCGCGCGGCATTCGCGAGCCAGTGCGTTTTGCCTCGGCCGTGGGCGCCCTGGCGGACTTCGGCACGGATGTGTGGTTGGAAGTCAATGCTCATCCCGCGCTGGCACATCCGGTCCAGGAATGCCTTATGGCCCGCGGAGCCAAAACCACGGTGATCTCATCGGCCCGCCGCGAGTGCGAATTTGAATCCGTGCTCGAGGCGGCAATGGATCTGCACCGCGCCGGCGTCCCACTCGATTTTTCCGCGATGACGCCTTCCCGGCATCTCCTCTCGTTGCCGGCTTACGCTTGGGACCGGGCCCGTTGGTGGAACGAGGCAAGCGATGCTCGAGACGGCCGCC
>JBAQJG010000713.1:0-23429 GCA_049300145.1 Chthoniobacterales bacterium
GAGTATCGCTTGCCCTCCGACTAAAGGTGGATCGAGCAGTCCCTTGCTCGATGCCAAAAAATTAATGCGCCGCCGGCGCCACATTTAACATCGCGCGGCGGAGTGCGCGATCCACCTTCTTCAAGCAATGTGACATTGTTTTACGCCCGACCCATGTAATTGCCGGTGCGGGTGTCGATCTTCACGGTTTCGCCTTCTTCGATGAAGAGCGGGACGTTAATTGTTTTGCCCGTCTCGAGCACGGCCGGTTTGGTCACATTGCTGGCGGTGTCGCCGCGCAGGCCTTGTGGCGACTCGACAATTTTGAGGTTCACGGACGCGGGCAAGTCAACCTGCACCGGTTTGCCTTGGGCATAAAGAACCTGCACCGAGAGATTTTCGACGAGATAATCACTGGCATCGCCGATCAAATTCTCTTGCAACGTGACTGTGTCATACGTTTCCGGGTCCATGAAATGATAGCCGTTGTGATCTTTGTAACTGAATTCGAGGTGTTTTCGATCGATATCGACCACCTCCACTTTGTCGGTCGAGCCGAAGCGAACATCGGCGCTTTTGCCGGTGTTGATGTAGCGGATGATGGCCTGCACGAACGCGCGCAAATTTCCGGGCGTGCGATGATGCACTTCGAGCACAATGGCGGTGTTGCCGTTGTACTTAATCGCCATTCCTTTGCGAAGATCGTTGGCTGCGGCCATGATAGAGACGTTAAATCGTTAAATCGAGCGGCGACTGTTGCACGCGCCTAGAGCAACTTCAAGCGCGTGAGGTCTTGTGAATCGACGATTCCAACCGGCACTTTGTTGCCATCCACCACCACGAGGTCGTCGATCCGGTGGCGTTCGAGCAAGTTCAGAACTTCTACCGCGAGTTTGTCTTGATGCACGGTCACCGGGTTGAGCGTCATCAAATCGGCCACGAGGCGTTCGCCGACTTTCGAGTCGTTTTGGAAATGCCGTGCAAAATCGCCATGCGTGAAAATGCCGAGCAATTGCCGATCTTCACCGGCCACGACGGCGGCGCCGGCGCGGACGCTGGTCATCGCCTTTAATACTTCGCGAATCGGCGTGTCGGGCGATACCAGCGCCATCGCTTCCCGGGGCCGCATGATTTGATGCACGCGCATGAGGAGGCTGCGCCCGACCATGCCGCCGGGATGAAATTTCGCGAAATCCTCCTTATTAAAGCCGCGCGCTTCCAGCAGCACCATGGCCAGCGCGTCGCCCAAGGCGAGCATGACCGTCGTACTCGAGGTCGGCGCCAGATTGAGCGGACAAGCTTCCTGCTGAATGTTGACATCGAGAAGGAGATGCGCGGTTCGGGCGAGGGTCGATTTCGGATCACCGCAGACAGCGATTATCTTCACCTGGAAGCGGGCGATGGCCGGCAGAATGCGGAGCAGTTCCTCCGTTTCGCCACTTGCGCTCAAGGCGAGGACGACATCGCCATCGGCCACCATCCCGAGATCGCCGTGCAAAGCATTGGAGGAATCCAGCACCACGGCGGGCGATCCGGTGCTGGTGAGGGTCGAGGCGATCTTGCTGCCGATGTGCCCCGATTTTCCCACACCGACGACCACAACTTTTCCTCGCGCATCGACCGCCTCTTTGATTAACTGGACGGCGTGCGAGAAATTTTCGCTCAGACGTTCACGGAGCCGCTGGAGTTCGAAAATCTCGATTTCCAAAACACGTGCGGCCTTTGCCAAGTAGTCCATCGAATCGTATATTGTGAGCCGAGGCGCTGTAACCGGCAAGAACTTGCGCGCCCCTGCTAGAAGGGAAATCAACTATGAAAAAGTATCTGACCTTTGGCTTGTTAATCATGTCGGCGCTCGCCGCCATGGCCGCGCCTCCAACTCTGGTCGCACCGATCGGGGGAAAACGCGCCGCAAGAAAACCAGCGCCGCGTCCGCAGATTTACAGGGAAAACGTCCAGGGAGTGATCCCGCGTGCCACCCGTGGCGGCAACCCACTCCAGATGCTCAACCCCTACGCGCCCGCCAAATACGGCACTTCTGCACAAAGCGTTGTCCTCGACCCGGACACGGGAAAATGGAAAGGGATCAAGCTCTTCGAAATCTTGTTCTAGGAAGTTCGAGGTTTGATCTTTGAATTGAACGTTCGGCGTTGAACGTTGAACGTTGGGCGTTGAGCGTTTCTTCTTCTCCCGCGGTCGCGTTTTACTGCGCGACATTTCTAAAACCGGAGATGCTTCACATCTACCGGCAAATCACTGCCCTGGAGCGATGCCGGCCAATGGTAATCGCGCAAAAACGCGAAGGCGTCGATCGCTTTCCATTTGAACCAGTCTACGTCGTCGGCAAACCGCCGACGCATTTCCTGCGTCGATTTTGGTTTCGGCAACTACGAGGTATGCCCTGGCAGATTTCGCGAATGGAGCTCGAATCGTTGCTGCGAATCTTGAGAAAGACCGATGCGCGACTGCTCCACATTTTCTTTGGCCACATCGCGGTCCATCTGCTCCCGCTGGTCCGCGCCTGGAAAAATCCCTCAATCGTTTCTTTTCATGGCGCGGACGTTTTGGTGGACATGGACAAGCCCGCCTATCGCAAGGCGACCAAGGAAATGCTCGATGCCGTCAAGCGCGTGCTGGTTCGCTCTGAATCGGCGCGACGCGCAGTTGTCGATCTTGGTTGCGACGAGAACAAAATCGACATCACACGCACGGGAATCCCGCTCGATGAATTTCCATTTCGCGAACGCAATTTCCCGCAAGACGGCGAATGGCAATTCGTGCAAGCCTGCCGTTTGATCGAGAAAAAAGGGCTGCCCACGAGCCTGCGTGCCTTTGCCGGTTTCGCGGCGCGCTATCCTGGATCGAGATTGACAATCGCCGGAGACGGACCGTTGCTCGCGGAACTTCAGGAATTGGCGCGCGAACTCAAGATCAACAATCGCGTTTCGCTTCCCGGATTTATTTCACAGGAAAAATTACGCGAGATTTTTTATGCGTCGCATATTTTCCTGCACCCGAGCGAAACTGGTCGCGATGGAAACCAGGAAGGCATTCCAAATTCAATGCTGGAAGCGATGGCGAGCGGGTTGCCCGTTTTTGCCACGCACCATGGCGGGATTCCCGAAGCGATCGAGAATGGCGTGAGCGGGGTTCTGGTTCGCGAGCGCGATCACGAAGCGTTGACGCGCTCCTTGCTCGAGGCGTCGCAAGATCGGCATCTTCTCTCACGCATGGCGCGTTGCGGAGCCGAAGTGGTCGCGGAAAAATTCGACCGGCGCGTGCAAGCGCGCAGATTGGAAGAGATTTACTTGAAAGCGATAGCTGCGTCGTCCGCCCAAACATAAGCTTTTAGCCTGTGTGCCCAACGGGAATTCTGCCCGATGTTTCAGACTGAGCGGAGTGCAACTCCGCCAGGCGCAACTGGAGAGGAGTCTATGCTCCGATACGCGCGAAGAAGATCGCCAATTGCTTTCGCGCGGCTTGAAAAGAAAGCTGCTCCAGGGCGCGCCGTTGCGATTCGGCAACAAGCGCGGCACGGGAACTGACATTGCTCAACAACTCCAAGGCGACGGAAGCAATTTCGTCGATCGTGCGTCCAGCGCCGCAGCTTTGCGGAAACGCGATTCGTTCAATCGCGCCATCTCCGCCCACGCAAGCCGTCCGGCAAAGAAGCGCGTCACCCGCGACCTGCCCCGGCACGCAGCTGCGGTCCAGTTGCAGAACGATTTTATGCCTCGCGATCTCGCGTAAATAATCCACGTACGGCTTTCGTTTCTCGATCACGCGCAATTTTCCATCGGGAAGTTTTAATTCAGAAAGCAATCGCCCGGCTCGGCGCCCATCGAGATTAACGACCGTGACCAGCTCTCCTGTCGCCTCGCAAAGCTGCCGCGCCACCAGCAACGCCGCGAAATGATTGCGCGACGGCACGTCCCATTCGCGGGTGCCGAGAAAAATTCCCGATTCTTCGTTGTGCGGTACGGAAAAATTCCAGTGTCGATCTTCGAGCGGGTAAGGCGTGGGAATAAATGCGACCGTGGCAGGATCGCGTTTCCAGCGCGAACGCTGATAGATTTCCGCAGCTTCCGGAGTCGTCGCGATGCAGCCATCGGCTCGTGCGACAATCTTCATGAAGCGCGATAACTTTGCTCGATCGCACAACTGTTGTGCGATCTGATGCAACCCGGCCTCCTTTAGGGAAACAGCGACCGTCCGCCCGCGTTTTTTGAGCTCACTCAATGCGCGCTCGGAAGTTCGAAGATCGCCACGCAACAGGAGCAAAACCGGCGTTGCTTCGGCGATCGCGCGCTGCGTGTCGTGATGAAAAAATCCGCGCGTGCAGGCCGCGTAACCGTGGAAATTGACCGGCGGATGGACTTGCGCGGCCGGGCCAGCAATGTCGCGAAAATGTTGTTCCGGGTCGCGACCGCCCGGATTGAGAACGGTCAGGCGAAAGTCGTCTGCGCCATGCGACGCCATTGCTTAGTCGCCCAGATCCGTCGGGGGCGGCGTCTCGGCTCTTAAAAGCGAGTCATCCGGCACCTCATCCAATGGACCAACTGGTTCCGCCCGGCGGATCTCGACCGGTTTTTCTTCCTGCGGCTCGACCGGGATCGCTTTCTTAATCGGCACGGCGGGCTCTGGCGTTTGATCATCGATCTTTTGCTTTTCCGCCGCGTCTTTTTCCGGCTCTGGCTGCGGTTTCGCGCTTGCCTTTACGGAGTCGTAAGGATCTCTCTCCGCCAGCAACGTGGGATTTCTCACGACGATCGGTGTGATTTGGCTCAGATCGACCGCAAGTTCTGCGCGCGGCAATTCTCCTTCGGATGGAAGTTCGCGGACGAGCCGAGTGCGCGGTTCGCCATGAACGTTGCAAGGTTCGGTGGGCAACTGCGCCGCGGTCCCAATTTCCATGTAAGTCGTGCGTCGCTGAACAAGATCGCCGGTCGCGGTTTTCACGGCGTCGTAACACTTGTCGGTGGCGAGTAGACCTGACCTCGAGCAAATCTCCACCTTCTTTAAACTGGCCGGCTGTTTGATTTCTCGCGGCGGATAATGCTCGGCCGCCGCGTTCATGATGTCGGTCCAAACCGGCATCGCGAGCTCATGACCGAACGCACCGCGATAAATCTTTTGCGGCTTGTCGAAGCCGGCCCAAACCGCGCAGGTAAAATTGCTGTCGTAACCGGCAAAAAGCGCATCGGTGAAATCGTAGGCGGTACCAGTCTTGCCCGCCGCCGGCATTTTTTTCAAGCCGTATTGCGCGCGCGCAGCCTTTCCCGTTCCGGACTCAAGCGCATCGACCAGGCAAGAATGGACTTCAGAAGCTGTCTCCGGTTTGACGACGTTTTGCCGGTTGGCGGGTTCCCGTTGTGCGTGCCAGACCGTGCCGTCCTTTTCTTCGATGCGCTCCAAAATGTGGGGCGCGTTTGGTCGCCAGCCCCCGTTTGGAAATATCGTGTAAGCGAGCGCGAGCTCCGCGAGCGTGATTTCGCTACTGCCGAGAAATGTCGCCGGATACGGACGCAGCGAAGAACGAATGCCCGCCGCGCGACAAAGTTGCAAGACCTGATCGACGCCAGTGTCCATTCCGATGCGAACGGTTGCACCACCTTTCGACTTCGCCAGCGCCTGCCGCGCCGTCATTGCACCTTCATAACGGTTCTCCGCGCTTTCCGGGCCCCATTCGCCAAGAATCCCAGTTGTGCCACCGATCATGACCGCGCGATTGTCGAGTGGCGAATCTTCCACGACCGATCCCGGGAACATTCCTTTTTCAAACGCAGCCGCATAAACAAACGGCAAGATGGCAGTTCCAACCGGACGCCTGGCTTGCAGCGCGCGATCGTACTGATTGTGCTCAAAATCTCGGCCGCCCACGAGGACGAGAATGCCCCCGGTTTCGTTGTCGAGCCCGATCACCGCTCCTTGAAGGTACTCCGGCGCCGGTTGGCTCGACATCGTACCGTTCGCTTTCGCTTTGCGGAAATTCGCCGCGTACTCGGCGTAGGTCGGGTGATTGTAACCGGGATGCTGCTCGGTCTGCTCGAGATTTTTGCGCAACGATTCTTCCGCCACCTTTTGCAAATCGGCATCGATGGTGGTGTGAATGCGAAACCCTTCGTTCATGGCGCGGTCCCATCCAACCGCGGCGATCACTTGCTGGCGGATGTAATCGACCGCGTAAGTTTGACCCTGGGCATTTTGCCGGCTCCCGATGACGAGGTCTTCCGCTTGGGCGCCGGCCCAGCGTTCGTGGTTGATGAAATCAAGATCGCGCATGCGATTGAGCGCGTAATTGCGCGCTTCACGTGCTGCGGCCCGATCGGTCCAGGGCGATAATTTATTTGGACTCTTAACCAAACCGGCGAGCGTGGCGCATTCGGCCAGCGACATTTCACGCGCTGGTTTGCCGAAGTAACCGCGCGCCGCGGCTTCCGCTCCATAAAGGCCGCCGCCGAAATAAATCCGGTTCAAATAGAGCTCCATGATTTTCTGTTTGCCGAAGCTCTCCTCGATTCGGCGCGCCAGAAAAATTTCGAGCAGCTTGCGGTGGAATGTTTTCTCCTTGAGCGAAAAGCTATTGCGCGCGAGTTGCTGCGTGATCGTGCTCGCGCCTTGCCGGACGTGGCCGGCCGCGAAATTTTTCAAGGCCGCACGGGTGATCCCGAACAAATCGTAGCCGCCGTGTTGATAAAATTTCGCGTCTTCGACCGCCACGACCGCGTTAACCAGATCGCGCGGCAACTGGTCGTACGGCACTGTCTCCCGATTCTCGACGTAGATTTGGCCGAAGATTTTGCCGTTTCGATCGAGAATTACGCTGGCCGATTCCATTTGTTCGAGCTTGCTCAGGTCGAAGGTCGCAGCCTGGCTTTTGAGATGAGAGGCCAGGATCGAAAGGTAAATCGCGAAGCCGCTGATCAGCAGCGCAACAATGGCGGCCGGGACGCAGAATTGCGGCCTGGCGTACCACGGCCGCCGGAAACGGTAACCTGGCGGCGGCATGAGGTGTGTAATTCGCGTTCTCAAGCGGTGGGACGAAAGGAATCGGTCGCGAAACTTAGGTGCAAGTCCAATCAAAATCCAAGTCGAAGAAGACGAAAGCAAACGCTCAACGTTCAACGCTCAACATCCAACGTCGAATTCAAACCGTTGCATTTCCGTTCATTGGACGTTGGACGTTGGACGTTGGACGTTTTCTGATTGCAGACTGAACTCGTCCAATTCATTAGCGATACGATTCGAACACGCGGCCCGCAATCATTTGCCTGGTTCATGCAGCAGGCCCTTTATCATCCTGAGCACGGATATTATTCGAGCGGTCGAGCATCAATTGGCCGCCACGGAGATTATTTCACGAGCGTAAGCGTCGGTCCGCTCTTCGGGCAATTGCTGGCCGCCCAATTCGCGCAAATGTGGGAGCGGCTCGACCAAACCGATAACTTCGTCATCGTCGAACAGGGCGCGCATCACGGCGACTCTGCGCGCGACGTGCTCGGCTCTGCGCGTATACGATGGCCCGAATTTTTCGCCGCTTTGCGGTATCGAATCGTCGAACCGTTTCCCATCTTGCAAGACCGCCAATCGCAAACGCTCGCGGAATATGAAGGCAAAATCGAATGGCGCGATTCCATCGATGCGCTCGAACCCTTTACCGGCGTTCATTTTTCCAACGAACTGCTCGATGCCATGCCGGTACATTTGATCTGTAGCCGCGGCCCTGTGGCCCGCGCCACCGCTGAATCGCAATGGAACGAAAAGTTTGTTGCGCTGGATGGCGAGGACTTTGCATTTGTCGCGCAACCAATTGTCGATCCGGCTCTGCGCGCGTTCATTACGAAGCTGCCTTCGCGACCTACCGGCTACGAAACCGAAGTCAACCTCGCTGTGCTCAACTGGATCGCGAATCTCGCGACAAAATTGGAACGCGGCTACGTGCTGGTCGTCGACTACGGATTTCGCGGCGACGAATTTTACGCGCCGTATCGGACTAACGGCACATTGCAATGCCGTACGCAGCACCGCCTGTTCACTTCACCATTTCACGAGATCGGTCACGCCGACATCACGGCACATATCGATTGGACAAGCCTCGCCGAGCGAGCGCAGAAGCACGGGCTCAGCATCAGCGGTTTCACGGATCAACACCACTTCATCACAGGAATAATTTCCGAGCTGCTTCGCGACCAGCTTCCCGGGAACGCCGATCCAAAAACGAAGCGCGCGCTGCAAACACTTTTGCATCCAGAGATGCTCGGCCGCGCTTTTCAACTGCTCGCGCTCGCGAAGGATGTCACCACACGACTCGCCGGCCTCAAATTCGCGCGCGATGCCGGCGCTATGCTTGGCCTTTGAGCTTGTCCGATTGCGCTCTTATTGCGCAATAACCTGATCGATAATTTCCGCCGATTTTTTGTAGCGGCGGTCTGTGACCCTCACTCGAACCTACCCGCTTGAAGCTGGCGGCCCGGCCGGCGCCGTTGGAGCCGCCGCCGGTGCTGGCGCCACTGGTTTTGCTTCCGCCGCCGCTTTTTTCTTTGCTGCGGCAGCGGCCACCGCTTCGGCCAATTTTGCGTCAACCTCCTTCGCATCGGTCGGGCAAATGTGTTGATAGTAAGTGTTCGACTTCGACAGATCCTCCTTGCGTAAAAGCAACGCATCGAATCGTTCGCGCGTGCTCAGTTCGAATACCTTGTCCATCTTGATCGCTTCGAACGGGCAGACTTCGACGCAGATCTGGCAGCTCATGCAAACGGAGATGTCGATGTCGAACACCGCCGGATAAAACTGCGGTTTGCCCATGTAATCGGGCTTCTTGTCTTCGCTCTTAATAATATAGATGCATTGCGGCGGGCATTCTTTCTCGCAGATCTTGCACGCCACGCAGCGCAATCCTGCCTCCGGATCATCGGTGTCATAAATCAGAAACGGAAAGTTGCGATAGTTCTCGGCGAGCGGAGTGCGCTCCTCCGGATATTGCACCGTGATCAGGCGATCCTTCTCAAAATAACTTCCGATGAGGTTCCGCGCCGTGACGGCCATTCCCTTGAGTATGCCAGTGCCGATCATCGAGTTTTAATCTTGCCGAAACGGCCTCATATTCACAGGGAAAAGTTGGGATGCCATGCGGCCGATCATTCTTCTCGTCATGCTTTGCGTGGCAGTGAAAGCTCAAGCCACGGACCGAGTTTTCGAGAGCGGCCCCGAGCGCACCCATTTACTTGAGCTTTTTACATCGGAAGGGTGCAGCAGTTGCCCGTCGGCCGAAGCCTGGTTATCCAAACTCAAAGCCGAGCCACGGTTGTGGAAGGATTTTGTGCCGATTGCTTTTCACGTGGATTATTGGGACCGACTTGGCTGGCGCGATCCCTTTGCCGCGAAAGAATGGACCGCGCGGCAGTATCAATATTCCGCGGTTTGGAAGAGCGACAGTGTTTACACCCCCGGTTTCGTGCTCGATGGCCGCGAATGGCGCGAGCGCAGCGTTCCGGTTTCGTCGAGCGATAAGCCCGGCGTGTTGAAGGTGTCGATCACTAACGACAAGGTTTCGGCGGCATTCAACGCCGCGAAGAATGTCGATCTTCACGTGGCGACGCTCGGTTTTGATCTGAACACAAAAGTCACCGCCGGCGAAAACAACGGGCGCAATCTGCGTCAAGATTTTGTCGTGCTCTCACTGAAGAACGAAGAGATGGTGGATGGCAAAGCGGAAGTTCATCTCACCGTGGACCCACGGGCTAGCGCGATCGCCGCATGGATTACCGCACCGAATCAACTCGAGCCGATCCAGGCCGTCGGTGGATGGTTGCGCTGAATGTTCCCAACCGAGCCAAGAACTCCTGCAATCACGGAACCCGCGTATGCGGAGGAATTTTCTTGAAACGACCCATCGTCTTTCCGCTCGGGCGACTCACATACCAATGTGTTGGTTCAGTGGCCCCGCGCGCGACATAAAGCCCGCCATCATACGCGAAAACGGCGACATCATCGACGAGGACTTTGGTAGGAGCTTCGAAATAGTAACCGCCCCGATCTTCGTAAACGGGACGATATTTTCCCGCGGGAAATGTGTCGGTCGCGGTCTGATCGCGTACTGTCACCGGTCCGCTAAGCACGATGGCCGATTCGGGTGGCTTAGACGAAATCGAACGAGGCGATGAGTCTTGCTGGAGGCTACCGCAACCCGCCCCAAGCAGAACGACGAGGAGAATTACGGCAAAATGCGCGTGTAAAACTTTCGGCCTTCGAGGCACAGCGCCTCTTCTTAGGAAGATAAAAACTTGCATCGTGAAAGGTTAAATCGTTCCGCCTACGTTAGAAACTATGGCGCGACAGGTAAAACGTTAAATCGGTGGATCGAGCGCTCCGCGCGCGATGTTAATCGTATCGGCCAGCCGCTAGCTTATCTCTTCGTTTTAACATTGTTCGCCACGGCGAATCCGTCCAAAGGCGGATAACCCACGTTAACTTTTTTAACCTCGTGGTTTTTTAAGTCACCGATCCACTTCTCCCATCACGATATCGACGCTGCCGAGAATCACCATCACGTCGGCAACAGTGTGACCGAGGCAGAGATCTTCCAGCAAAGTCAGGTTGATGAAACTCGGTGGACGCACGCGATAACGATAAGGATTTGTCCCGCCGTCGCTGATTAAATAGAAACCCAGCTCTCCTTTCGGGCCTTCGATTCGTCCGTATGCTTCACCGACTGGTGGACGAAAAGCGCGGATCTTTACTTTGGAATTCACGATCGGACCAGCCGGGATTTGCTCAAAGGCCTGTTGCAGGATTCCGACGCTCTCGCGCATTTCAAGCGCGCGCATCATCAACCGATCGTAGGTGTCGCCGTGTTCGCCAAGCGGGACCCGGAATTTGAAACGCGGGTAAAAACCATAGCCGTCCACTTTCCGTATGTCGTAGTTCACGCCGCATGCGCGCAACATCGGACCCGTAATACCGGCATTGATCGCGAGCTCAGCGGACAATTTGCCGACCTCCTGTGTGCGGGCAATCAAGATTTCATTTTCGACAATCAGCTTTTCGAACTCATCGAGAAACCGCGGAAAAACATCGACAATCTCATTTGCGCGCTCCATCCACCCGGGTGGTGTATCGCACCGGCATCCGCCGAAGCGCATGTAGTCGCACATCATGCGCGAGCCGGAGAGGGACTCGAACAGATCGAGAATCTTCTCGCGTTCGCGGAACGCGTACATCAGGGGCGTTCCCCACGCCCCCATGTCGCTAAGCAAAAATCCGAGCAGCGACGCATGATTTTGCAAGCGCGTTAGTTCGGCGAGGATCACGCGGAGATATTCGGCCCGCTCGGGAAGTTCAATACCGGCGAGTTTCTCGACGCTGAGCGCGTAGGCCCAATTGTTCGTCATCGAACAAAAATAATCGAGCCGATCCGTGTAAGGCATCGAGCCGAGGTAGCTCGTGTTCTCACCGATTTTCTCATGGTTACGATGCAGATATCCAAAGACGGGCTTGAGCTTGCGAACGATTTCGCCTTCGAGCGCGACGTTCATGCGAAAGACGCCGTGCGTCGATGGATGTTGCGGCCCCATCGAAACTTCCATTAACTCGCCGTCGAGTCTTGAAGTCATTGTCGTCGGCGGCCGCTCCACTGTTTCGAGTATTTGCTCGCTCATTTCCCGTTGTAACGATGTAACGATTTAACCTTTTAACGTCTCCGCCTCGTTTCGAGGCGTGATATTCTCCGCGCCGTCCAATTGCGGCCGTGCCGCGTAATGCTTTCTCGCCTTCTCCAGCACCTCGTCGTGCGGAGTCGGTTCATATTCGTAATCGTCAGGGTCCCGATAATCTTTGCGCATCGGATGATCTACGAATTCATCCCACATTAAAATGCGACGCAGATCCGGGTGGTCGTCGAAATGAACCCCATAGAGATCGAAAATCTCGCGCTCTTGAAATTCAGCGCTCCGATAAACGGGCGTGAGCGACGGCAAACGCGCGCCTTTTGTGCGGTCTCCCGTGCGCATTCGGATTATGACGGGACCATGTTTATGCGTCATTGAGTAAAGGTGATAGACCGCTTCCAAATAACCGGGAATTTTTTCCTCGGTCGTTTCGTCGACTTCCTTTTCGACGCCGTCGACGATCTTTTTTACCTTCACTGTTTTCTTTACTGTGCGATCGAGCCAATCCACTCCGGTCGCGTTCGAGCAAAAATCTAGTCGCAGCGTAGGATCATCGCGCAGGAAGCGCGCAATCGCGGCTGCGTGTTCATTGTCGATCAACAACGACGGCTGGTTGGCAGGTCCGGGATTCGGGACGATGTCGATCTTGGCACCGGGTACGGCGGATTCCGCGCGTGCCCTGATCTGCTCGAGCGTTTCCATCATCGCAGGTGGATCGGCCGCCCCGCGGACGGTGTCGAATTAGTGCGGCTTCGCCGCCACTTCTTAGCATCGGGCAAGGGACTGCTCGATCCACCTCGCACGCATGTAATCATCGCTCAATTTTCAGCGGGTGAAACACATCCGGATTCGCCGGCGGCTCCAAATCATGCGCGCCAAAAGCCGGCACTGGAAACTCGCTCGGTTGCGTTGGATCGAGGTGCTCCGCTTTGTCACTGCCGGTCAGTCTCTGGCCGTCGATCTTGCGTTGTAGTTCCATGAATGCGTGCAGCAACGCTTCGGGCCGGGGCGGGCAGCCAGGAATGTAGACATCGACCGGGATATAGCGGTCGATGCCTTTCAAGACGTTGTAACCTTGTTTGAACGGGCCGCCGGAGATCGCGCACGCGCCCATGGAGATAACGTATTTCGGGTCGGGCATCTGGTTGTAGAGCCGCACAATCTGCGGCGCCATTTTCTTGGTCACCGTGCCGGCCACGATCATCAGGTCCGCCTGGCGAGGCGATGGTCGAAAAACTTCGCCGCCGAACCGCGCGATGTCGTAGCGCGACGCGGCCGTTGCGATCATCTCGATCGCGCAACAGGCCAGTCCGAATTGGAGCGGCCAAATCGAGTTTTGCCGTCCCCAATTGTAAAGCTCCTGCATCGAGGTTACCCAGATCCCCTGTCGTTGTAGTTCGCTGCGCAGTCCCTCGTCGATTTGTTCGGTCATCTTGCCTTTAACCCTTCACCTGCCAACTTAAACACCCTTTGCTCCAAGCCCAAATGAGTCCTTCAATTAGCAGCAGCAGGAAAACCAGGATCGCGATGAACGCTCCGACCGGCAAACCGGTGAAGGCCACGGCAAACGGCACCAGAAAAATCGCTTCGACGTCGAAGATTAAAAAAATGATGCAGTAAAGATAATACTGCGAGCTGAATTGCACCTGCGCTTCGCCCAGTGATTCGACGCCACATTCGTAAATCGCATTTTTTCCCGTACCCGGCTTCGGCGGCTGGAAAAAGCGTCGCCAAAGCCAGGCTAGCGCCAGCGGTATCAATGGAAACGCAACGGCTACGCCAACGAAAATGACGATGAAAAAATAAGGATTTGGGCTCATTGCTGCCACAACTAAACAGCCACAGATAGACACGGATTTACACTGATAAAGGTGACCAATACTACAGTCGTTTTATCCGGTTTGAAACTCACTCCTCGCCCGAGTCGCTCGCCGCTACCCTGCGCGGCTCTACCTTCTGTGTCACTCATGCCCTTCATTCCATTCATCTGGGTTAATCCGTGGCCAAATGATCTGCCTTGATTAAAGGATTGCACACCGCTTTTCTTCATCGCAGATGAACGATTTTCTTGACCAGATTTTCGTCCGCGTAAAGCAGCTGGTGCTCTCGCCGTTGGTCGATTCTCCTGACTGGGTGACCCAGCTCGGGTCCGCTCTCATCAACATTTTCGCGCTGCTCGGGGTTTTCCTAACGCTCTTTGCACTCATGTCGGTGCTGGAACGAAAAATTCTCGGGCGCATGCAGAACCGTTACGGACCGAATCGCGTCGGACCATTCGGCCTTTTTCAGCCGGTGGCCGACGGCATTAAAATGTTGATCAAGGAAGACATCGTCCCAGCGCGCGCGGATAAGGTGGTGCACTTTCTCGCGCCGGTCCTGATTGCGGCCGCAGCAATCCTGGCGCTCGGCGTGATTCCTTATGGCCGGAACATGACGCCGTTCACGATCGACGGCGGCATTCTGTTTTTCTTTGCCGTCGGTTCCACGAACGAACTCGCCGTCTTCATGGCCGGCTGGGGCAGCAACAACAAATTCTCGATGCTCGGCGCGATGCGGGCGATCGCGCAGATGGTCAGCTATGAATTACCGCTCATTATCGTGACGCTCCCCGTGGTGATGATCGTAGGTTCGCTCTCGGCCGATGCCATCGTCGCCGCGCAGATTGGTTACACATTCGGCCTTGTGCCGCGTTGGTTCGTCTTCACGCCATGGGGGGCGGCCGCTTTCGTTTTGTTTTTTGTTTCCGGACTTGTGGAATCGAATCGCACGCCATTCGATGTGCCGGAAGGCGAATCGGAAATTGTCGCCGGACATATGACCGAATATTCCGGGTTCAAATACGCCACGTTTTTCATGGCCGAATACTTGGGAATGTTCGCCGTTAGCGGCATCGCCGTGACATTGTTTCTTGGCGGCTGGCATGCGCCCACCCGTGTCCTCGAATTCATTCCCTCCTACGTTTGGTTTTTCGCGAAGCTCTCGGTTCTGCTGTTCATGTTTATCTGGAGCCGCGGAACCCTGCCGCGCGCTCGCGTCGATCAGATGATGAACTTTGCCTGGAAATTCATGTTGCCGATGGCTTTCGCCTGCATTGTTGCGGCTGCCGTATGGCACTACGCGGGCGGCGGTATGGCCGGATGGCTTTGGTCGCTCGTCGTGATCGCCGCTGTTTACATCACATTGTCGATCTTGCTGGATACGCGAAAGAAATTTGCGCCTCGTACCTATCGCTTCGCCGAATGAACACCGTTGCTTTCATTGTTATCGCCATTCTCACCCTTACCGGCGCGCTCGCCGCCGCTACCCTGCAAAAGCTCATGCATGCTGCGCTCAGCTTGGTCGTGGCGTTCGTCGGCCTCGCCGCATTTTTCTTTCTGCTCGGCGCGGAGTTCGTCGGCTTGGTGCAGGTCTTTGTCTATATCGGCGCGGTCGCTGTATTGATTGTTTTCACCATCCTTTTGACGCGGCGCGACGCGGCAACACCTGACAAGTTCAAGTGGGGCGGCGTGGTTATAGCAATCGCGGTGTTCAGCGGTCTGGTTTGGGCGATTCTCCTCACCCCGACTCTTTCAATCGCCTCGCCGCAAATCGAAGCGCTCACCGTGAAGCGGATCGGTGAAGTGTTGATGACCGATTACGTCTGGCCGCTGCAATGCGTCGGAGTATTGCTCACGGCCGCGCTGATCGGCGCGCTCATTCTTGTGATGGAGGAAAAGAATTCGAAAAGTTAAAAAGTTAAATGAGTTACAAAGTTACAAAGATAAAGAAGTCTCCTTTTGCAGACGAGTGTAGGTGGATCGAGCGCTCCGCGCTCGATGGTACAATCTCGGTGCAGCCCCGAGCTGCCCTATTTAACGATGTAACATTTTAACGTTTTAACTTCCTACGAAGCCATGACTCCAACGCTTCAACTTTTCCTCGTTGTCTCCGCAGCCTTGTTCTCCATTGGACTGCTGGCCGCGCTCAGCCGGCGGCACGCCATTTTCATTTTGATCGGGATCGAAATGATGCTGGCCGCGGCGAACTTGAATTTCGTCGCGTTCTGGCGCTTCAGTTCGCAACCGCAACCGCCCATCGGCGTCATGGTCGCGATCTTTTCCATCGCGATCGCGGCCGCGGAAGCCGCCGTCGGGCTCGCGTTGGTTATCGCCATTTATCGCCACTATCGAACGACCAACGTTGACCAATTCGATCAGCTCCAAGGATGAATTCAAAACTCGTGCTCATGTTCGCCTGCCGCGCCGGAGCTACGCGTAGGCGGGTGATCGTGCTCGTAACCGTCGCATGAGTTGGATCGTCACCAACCTTTGGCTGATTCCCGCGGTGCCGCTAGCGGCTTCGTTGATCATTCTCAGTCTGGTCAACTCGCGGCGCTCGGCCGCCACAGCGCTCGCGGTCATCGGTCAGATCGCCGCATTCGCTTTGTCGATCCTGGCGTTTTTGCCAACGGTCCAAGTGCCCGGCTACCGCTCTGTTCACAACTTCACCTGGTTCACATTTGGCGAACAAACATTGCGCATCGGCTGGATGATCGATCCGCTCGCGGCCGCGATGCTGTTGATGATCAGTCTCGTCAGTCTTTGCATTTTTATCTTCAGCATCGGCTACATGGCCGACGACAAAAATTTCAACCGCTTCTTTGCTTATCTCTCGTTCTTCTCCGCCGCCATGCTCGGCGTTGTCATCGCCAACAGTTTGTTGCTTCTCTTCATTTGTTGGGAGCTCGTCGGCCTCGCGTCTTATTTGCTCATCGGATTCTGGATCGATCGCCCGAGCGCGGCCGCGGCGGCAAAGAAGGCATTCATCACCACCCGCATTGGCGATCTCGGATTGTTTCTTGGCATGCTCTGGCTTTATCGCAGCAGCGGAACGTTGCTTTTTTATGAGAACGGTTACGGCTGTCTCGAAAACACCACGGTGCTCGGTGCGAGCGCTACGTTCATCGCACTCCTGATTTTTTGCGGCGCGGTCGGCAAATCCGGACAGTTCCCACTGCACGTTTGGTTGCCGGACGCGATGGAGGGCCCGACGCCGGTCAGCGCGTTGATCCATGCCGCCACCATGGTCGCCGCCGGCGTGTTTCTCGTCGCGCGCGCCTATCCGCTATTCTCATTTGGCGCGATCGACGGGGTGACGCCTTCGCTTACTGTCGTGGTTTCGATCGGCACGGTCACGGCGTTGATGGCCTCGCTGATTGCGCTCGGACAATTCGATATTAAACGCATCCTCGCCTACTCAACCGTGTCGCAATTGGGGTTGATGATGGTGTCGTTAGGCGTGGGCGGTGTCGCGGCCGGCATGATGCATCTGATCGCGCACGGCTTTTTCAAAGCGCTCTTGTTCCTTGGCGCCGGCTCCGTCATTCACGGCTGTCACCACGAACAGGACATTCGCAAAATGGGCGGCCTGCGAAGCCTCATGCCGATTTCGTTTCTCACCTACGCCATCGGCATGATGACCCTAAGCGGTGTGCCGTTCTTCTTTTCCGGAGGCTGGACGAAAGAAGAAATCCTGCATGAAACTGCGCATTGGCACGTGTCGCACATACCGCATTACCTGATGCTCGTCGGAGTCGTGCTGACCGCGCTCTATATGACGCGGCAAATGGTCTACATTTTCTTTGGCAACCGGCGCGCGGCTTCCGAAAATGCGCACGAAAGTCCGTCGGTCATGACCCTGCCGCTGATCGTGCTCGCGATTTGCTCGATTGCTCTCAGCGTTGTGCTAACACCGGCATGGCCGTGGCTTCACAGTTACCTCACGGGCCAGCCGGCGCACTTTGACATCGCGCTTTTGGTCCAGCCGATGTTGTTCGTTTCGCTTGCGCTCGTCGCGGTCGGCATCGGACTCGGCTTTGTCATGTATGGCAAAGCCGGCCAGGAAAATCGACATCGTACCGCGGAGACGGATCCACTCGAGCACGCGCAACCTGCACTGTTTCACTTTCTCGAAAACAAAATGTGGTTGGACGAAATTTACGACCGGACCGTCGTCGTGTGGAGCAGAATGGCCGCGCGCATCTCCGACTGGATGGACCGTCATTTTTGGGACGGTCTCGTGCGAGGATTCGGCGGACTCGGCCAGCTCCTCGGAATTTTCAGCACTAATCTCGACGAACGCGGCATCAACGTCGGTGTCGATGAAACCATGACCGGCACGCGCGGCCTCGGCCGTGTGATGTCCGCGTGGCACTCAGGACAAATCCAAACTTACCTCGGCATCATCGCGGTGGGCATGCTCGCGCTGCTGATCCTTTACGCATGGCTGGCATGATTACGGCGCTGATTCTGATTCCGCTCCTCGGGGTTTTTGCGGTCTGCGTTTGGCCGCACACCGATGCGCGCCCGATTGCGCTGATATTCAACGCCATCACCGCAACTCTCGCATTGATGTTGTGGCGAAACTTCGACGCTATCGCGACCGGCCTGCAAATGGTCGAGCGCCACACTTGGATTCCAGCGATCGGCGCCGAATATCTCGTTGGCGTCGATGGCTTAAGTCTGCTGCTCGTGTTGCTGACGTCGATCATCATCCCGTTCGCATTTCTCGTGCAGCGCATGGATCGCGGTTTCTGCGCGCTCATGTTGGTCATGCAATCTGCGCTCTATGGCACGTTCACCGCCCAGAATTTTGTTCTCTGGTTTTTGTTCTACGAGATGAGCCTCATCCCTGCGTTCCTGCTCATCAAAATCTGGGGCGGAGAAAACCGGGATCGCGCCGCGACGAAGTTCTTCCTCTACACTTTTCTCGGCAGTGTCGCGATGCTGCTCTCGTTCCTCGGAATTTATTTTGCAAAGGGAACATTCGACTTCGCTCAACTCGCCGGCCTCGGAAAACAGGGACTGCTCAACGGCAGCGTCGCCTGGCTCGCCTTTGCCGGAATCTTTCTCGGGCTCGCGGTCAAAGTGCCGCTCTTTCCGTTTCACACCTGGCTGCCCGACGCGTACGAGACCGCGCCCGTCGGCGTTTCGATGGTGCTGACCGGCGTTCTCTCCAAGATGGGCGTTTACGGTTTCGTGCGCCTGCTGCTTCCGCTCTTCCCGAGCGAAATCAAAATTCTCGCTCCGTGGTTACTCGGGCTAGCAGTTTGCTCGATCGTTTTCGCTTCCCTGGCCGCATGGGCCCAGTCCGATCTGAAGCGGATGGTGGCCTATCTTTCAATCAACCATCTCGGCTACTGCATGCTCGGTCTCTTCGCGGTCACAGCAACGACGGTACGACCGGCGGTCGAGATGCAGGCGGCGTTGAGCGGCGTGTTCATGCAAATCTTCAACCACGGCATCACCGCAGCCGCGCTGTTCTATTACGTCGGATTGCTCGAGCAACGGCGCGGCTTGCGCGGGATCAATGATTTCGGTGGACTGATGCAACGCACACCTTTGCTCTGCGGGTGGATGAGCGTCGCCATGTTTTCGTCACTCGGTCTGCCCGGATTGAATGGATTCATCGGCGAATTCTTAATCTTCAAAGGTTCCTTCGCCGTCGCCGCTTCGTTCACGGCCGTTGCCGTGATCGGTCTTCTCGTCACGGCAATCGTGCTTGCGCGTGCGATCCAGACGCTCTTCAGTGGTCCGCTGGCGGACAGTTGCAGCGCTTTCCCCGATCTGGTTCGAAGCGAGAAACTCGTCGTCGTTCCTGTCACGTTACTCATGCTCGCCATCGGCATCGCACCGCAGTTCGTCTTCAACATCTTCAACGCAACCGTCATTCAAATGACGCGATTGCTCAGCTGACGCCGCGAAATGAGCAAGGAAATCATTCCCATCGAACGAATTGCGCAATCGGTTTACAGGTTTCGCGGTCAGAAAGTGATGCTCGATTTCGATCTCGCCACCTTGTACGGAGTCGAAACCCGAATCCTAAATCAGGCGGTGAAGCGAAATCGCGAGCGATTCCCGCCCGATTTCATGTTCCAGTTAGCACCTGCAGAAGTTAGGTTTTTAAGGTCACATCTTGCGATCTTAAATCGACAAGCTATTGATACAGAGTGTGTTGCAACGACGTCATCACAATTTGTGATGAGTTCGCGCGCGGCCCGTTATCGCCCGTACGCGTTTACGGAGCAGGGAGTCGCGATGCTCTCGAGCGTGTTGAACAGCGAGCGCGCTGTAAAAGTGAACATCGCGATCATGCGCGCGTTTGTGAAACTCCGCCAAACGTTCGAAACGAATCGTAAGCTCGCGCGAAAATTTTCGAAACTCGAACGGCATGTCAGCAAACACGATGAGGAGATTGCTGGCATCATTGAAGCACTCCGGCAGCTAATGGCCCCGCCGCAAAAGCCTCGGCGCGAGATCGGATTTCATGTTCGTGAAAAAGCGCCGCGTTATCGGGTACGCAAGGGCCGCCGCTCGCGCTCTTCCTTGTAACCTTGTAACTGATTTAACTTTTTTAACTCCTTTTTCGCTTCGCGAATGATCGCCTGGACCATTTACATTACGTTTGCGGGTGCCGTTGTGTTACTTTTCATGCCGCGCGCTTTATCGCGCTGGATTGCGCTCGCGACTGCCGCGGGTGGGTTCGCGGTGAGTTTGGCGGCGTTCTTTAACGCGGTCGATGTAGGGACCTTCAAGACAATCGTGCGCGTTCCGTGGGTGCCAATACTCGGGATGGAATACCATCTCGCTGTCGATGGCATCAGCTTGACGCTCGCTCTCGTTACTAGCCTGACCGCGCTGAGCGCGGTGCTTTTTTCGTGGGACGTGGACCATCGGCAGAACGAATTTTTCTTCTGGCTGCTTCTTGTGGTCGGCGGCTCGTATGGCGTCTTTCTCAGCGCCGATCTTTTCCTCCTCTTCGTCTTCTATGAGCTCGTGATCGTGCCGAAATATTTCCTCATCGCCATATGGGGTTCAACCAACAAGGAGTACGGCGCGATGAAGCTGACTCTCTACTCCTTCTTCGGCGGCGCGCTCGTCTTCATCGGAATCATCGCCGCCTACGTTACGGCCGGCTCACTCAATCTTCATGATCTCGCGGAATTCCCGTTTCCATCGCAGTTTCAATCGTGGGCGTTTCCGGTGTTGTTCCTCGGGTTCGCCGTTCTTGCGGGCATCTGGCCGTTGCACACTTGGGCGCCAACCGGTCACGTTGCCGCGCCGACCGCCGGTTCGATGCTGCTCGCCGGCATCATCATGAAACTCGGCTCCTACGGCGGGCTGCGCGTCGCGATGAATCTTTTCCCGCAAGGTTTCCAAAGGTGGAGCGGCTACATAGCCGCTTTTGCTGTGATTGGCATCCTTTACGCCGCGGCCGTGGCACTGCGCCAGCGCGACCTGAAGTTCGTCATCGGTTATTCGAGCGTGAGTCACATGGGATTCGTGTTGCTCGGCCTGGCCACAGCCAACGTCCTCGGCGTCTCGGGAGCAGTGCTGCAAATGTTCTCGCACGGCGTGATCGCGGCTCTGCTTTTCGCCGTTGCCGGACGCATGATCTATCGCCGCACTCATACGCGCGATCTCGACGCACTCTCATCGATGAACCTAAGCCGCGCCCTGCCGTTTGCTGCGTTCTCATTTGTCATCGCGTCGGCGGCGTCGATGGGCATTCCCGGGTTCAGCGGGTTCGCCGCCGAAATCACCATCCTGATCGGCGCGTGGAAAACTTATCCGGTAGCAGTGTGGATCACCGGCGCCGGCATGGTTCTCGTCGCCGCGTTCACATTGCGCGCGTTGAAGAGAACATTCTTCGACACGGTCGAAGACGTTAAATCGGTTACAAGCGTTACCTCGTTACATCGGGAAACGCTCGAGCCAATCACGATTGCAGAGAAACTCGGCGCTGGACTGTTGATGTCCGCCACGCTCGCAGTCGGACTATATCCCAAGCTCTTGCTCGACCGCATCGTGCCCGCCGTCGAAGCGATGCGGTTTCTAACGAAATGAATGATGATTCGTTACATCGTTATGACAGATCGACGCCCAACCGCTTCAACGATTTAACGGTTTAACGAATCACGCATCCGATGTCTTATCTCGAACTCCTCAAACTCACCGCACCCGAAGCCATCGTCGCGGCCACGGCGCTTGCGGTTCTCGCCATTGGCCTCGCGAGCACGCGAGCGTCCGCACTTTGCTCAGCGGCAGCGGCTCTCGGAATCGCACTCGCAATCGGCGCAGTGCTCATGTTGCCGGAACGCTCCACGCTATTTCACGGGATGCTGGTGATCACGCCGCTCACGTCCCTGTTCAAAATCATCTGCCTCGCGCTCGCCTTTTTCACGGTGATTATTGCGCGAGGCGACCGCGGTTCGCTTAATCACGGCGAATACCTGGCGATAATTCTGCTTGCGACCATTGGACTGATGTTGCTCGTCGGGAGCGAAGAGTTGCTCATGATCTTCATCGGACTGGAATTGACCGGCCTCTCGCTTTACGTCATGACCGCGTTCGACAAAACCGATATCCGCTCCGCGGAAGCGGGGCTGAAGTACTTCCTCTTCGGCAGCACGGCGAGTGCGTTCACGCTTTTTGGATTGAGTCTCATCTACGGCATGGCAGGAACGACCGGGCTCGCCGCAATAGCGCAGAAGCTCAGTGTGCAGCCCATCTCTCCGCTGCTCTTCGCCGGCATTATCATGACCCTTGTCGGTTTTGCGTTCAAAATCGCCGCTGCGCCATTTCATCTTTGGGCGCCCGACGCCTACCAGGGCGCGCCCGTCTCGAGTGCCGCGTTCATCGCTTCGGGTTCGAAAGTCGCGTCGTTCGTGGTGACTGGAGAAATCGTGCTCGTTGGCTTCGGTCCTGACCAAGGCAGCGCCGCATGGCACGCCGTGATTGCCGGCTGGGCACCGGTGCTCGCCGTGCTCGCCGCATTGTCCATCGTTGTTGGCAATCTCGTCGCCCTCGCCCAGTCCAACGTCCGCCGGCTGCTCGCCTACTCCGCCGTCGCCCATGCCGGTTACACATTGCTCGGACTCGTCGCTGGCGGGCGCGACGGATTCGGCGCGACGTTATTTTACACGACTGTTTACGCCTTCACTCTCATCGGCGCATTCGGTGTCGTTGCCCTGGTGCGACGCCAAACCGGCGGCGACGATTTAACGAACTTCGCCGGGCTGCGCGCGCGTTCACCGTTGCTCGCCGGGTGCATGTCGGTCTTCATGTTGTCGTTGGCCGGCCTGCCGCCGCTCGCAGGGTTTTTCGGAAAGTTCTATCTGTTCAGCGCCGCGCTCCGCGCGGGTGAGAATCATGGCCTGCTCTGGCTCGTCGTCCTGGCCCTCTTTGGCAGCCTCATCTCGCTCTATTATTACCTGATCGTTCTTAAAGTGATCTTCGTCGATCAAGCTGCCCCTGACGCATCTTTCGTCGATGTCGATCCTTTACAAAGGATCACCGTCTCTGTGCTCGCGGTGCTGGTCCTGTTCTTCGGCATTGTGCCGACACCTTTGGTCGCGCGGATCACGGCTTCCTTGCAGTAGCGAAGCTTCAGTGCGCCGGTCAAACACATTTACAATCCGCTCGATTATGCCTGGCCAGCGCATGAGGAATATCTGCGGCGTTACGCAAAAGACCGCAAGCGCGTCTTGTTTCTGGGGATGAATCCGGGCCCGTTCGGCATGGTGCAGACTGGGGTTCCATTCGGCGAAATTTCCGCCGTGCGCGACTGGCTCGGCATTGAAGCGAAAATCGGTCGTCCGCCTAACGAGCATCCAAAACGACGTGTGACTGGTTTTGACTGTCCCCGGAGGGAGATCAGCGGTAAGCGATTATGGGGACTGTTCGCCAAACGATTCGGCCGCGCGGAGAAGTTTTTCGACGAACATCTCGTCGTGAACTATTGCCC
>JBAQJG010000714.1:0-1994 GCA_049300145.1 Chthoniobacterales bacterium
GCGTAGTGGTTGGCGTGCTGAGCTGGGCGCTGGCCGCGCTGGCCGCCTGGCCGGTCAGCAAGTTCGTCGGCGATGCTCTGGTCAGGCTGATGTTCAACAGCACACTGGACTTTTTATTTCAACTTCAGGGCTTGTTTATCTGGCTTGCCGTGTCGGTTTGCCTCTCCGCGGTCGCCAGTTTTCTGCCTGCGTGGTCGGCGTCAAAAATAACGGTGCGGGAGGCACTTACGTATGAGTAAGAAATCTTCTCTTGTCACGCTCGTCGTTGCAATCCTGATTACAGCTGCACTCGTCTTTGGCGGAGGCAGATGGTTAGGGCATCTTTTTCTGAAAATGCATGGCATGCAGTGAACCGCGGCACTCTCAATTTGGCGAGGGCAAATGGCTTGACCTGGGCACAATTGAAAAGATAAGATCGCGTCACTGCTTCCAAATTGTCTGACTCCCACGTGCGCAGACAAATCACAGGAATTCTGGCGAACCCCACCACTGTTGCGCCCGCTCCATGCTGGGAAACTCGCCGATGATCAGCCGTTCGCGCGGCCACTCTCCCTCGAGAACAATGGGGCCGCCGTGCGCAACCAATCGACCGCCATACTTCTCCATTGTTGGCAGCACCGTCCGTCTGTAATCCTCGAACCGAACCACGTCTTTGATCGTAAAACTTGCAATGACATACACGGACATGTGTTCCTCCTTTATCGCGTGATCGATGATTGTCCCGTACGAAGTTCTTGAGACTGGCTGCCACGTTGTTTTCCGTTCCGAGCAACAAGCGTAATCGCAGCCGCCAGCAACCAGATTGCCTGAACTCCAGCAAGTACTGTGACTGCGTCATGCAAGGTCAGAGTGAATAGAAAAATCGCCCCTAACGCCGCAAATACGACTGCTAACGAAAGCACCACATATCCCAAGAGTCCGCGCCGCACCTGCGAGCTGAGAAGAACAATCCCCAATGGCAGGAACAGAACTGGAGCTAACATCAGCCAATAGCCGCCTAAAATGATCTTTGCGATTAGAAAAGTGATAATCATTTGCTTTAGTCCTTTCGCCTGCAGATCGATCAATTTGCGAACGTAAGTGGACATTCCCAAGCGTCAGGCGGCTCGGTCGCCGCCCCCCTTTTAGGGTGTGTCCTGCTTGGTCGAGGCTTCCATGCTGTGCGCATGGTGAGCATCGTGTGGACCGCCCATGGCCTTGTCGTGGAGAGTCTGGTATGTGCGCTCTCTGGCGGCGGCTTCCTCCGTGGTCAGGTGCAGCGGCTGGGGCGGCTTTTCATAGCTGTCATATTCGTACCCGAGCGGCGCAGTGCGATCGGTCATGCTGACCGGCAGATCCGCGCGCTTGCCGCTTCTGTCTCCGTACGAGAACTTGCGATTGAGGTATCGGGGATCAGTAGGATTCTTATTCCCGAGCCGGTTCCAGCTTTCCCAGAGGCGGTCGATGTTGGCGTGATGCAGATAGAACATCGGGTCAGCGCCGACCGTCGAGAAATCGGCCATGTCGCCCCCGAGGCCAATATGAGTGAAGAAGTGAGGGTTTATGTCCAGCCTGGGATTGAACCCGAGGTTGCCGTTGGGCCCATCTATGTAAAACTTCTCGTTGAGGGCGTCTAGGTTGATCCAGTCCTTGAACGGTGTATCGATGCGTCCGCCGCCATTGACCCAGAACCAGCGCGTACCGTCATACAGCGGGCTGCCTGGGACACGGAACACGGCTGGCACGACCAAATCAGCTTCGTTGCCGGTGATTGGGTTCCAATAGGGAAGCGTAAAGTCCTCGTCGTGGAGAACCTCGCGAATGACCCCCTCGAACTGAATAAGCATCAGTCGATGCCAGGGCAGGAAGAACCACTGTTGAAACTGCTCTGGGTTGGAAGGATTGGTAGCGTGGGCTTGGCACCCGTCCCACACGGCTTCGGCATCGGCTTGAACCTCCTTCGGGAGAGTGGCGATGACCTCGGCTTTCTTTTTCATGGAGAGATCCCACAGCGC
>JBAQJG010000715.1:0-6172 GCA_049300145.1 Chthoniobacterales bacterium
TCGCCATCTTGCCCGATCACGTTTTGATCGATGGCCTCCCCGTTTTTCCCTTCCCATTTCCACAGACCGCGATCGTCGACGGGGATTGCTGCAGTCTGAGCATCGCCGCCGCCAGCGTAATCGCGAAAGTGACGCGCGACACGATGATGCGTGACTTCTGCGCGCGTTTCCCGGAATATTGTTTTAGCCAACATAAAGGTTATTGCACCGAACTGCATCTCACGAAACTCCATGAATTCGGGCCTTGTCCGATCCATCGCAGATCTTTCGAGCCGGTGGCGCAACCGCTTCTCGCGCTCGAAGCATTCATCTGACCATCTTCGACGCGGTTTCCTCGGTGAAAAGCTGGCCGGCCGTTTCCTGCGCAAGAACGGCTACAAAGTTCTTTATCGCAATTTTCGCGGACGCAGCGGTGGCGAGATCGACATCGTTTGCCGCGATGACGACACGCTCGTCTTCGTCGAAGTGAAAACGCGCGCCAGGGAGAATTTCGGTCGGCCCATTGAGGCGGTGGATCGACGAAAACAAAAGCGCATCTCGCGCGGCGGCCTCGCCTGGCTGCGCATGCTCGATAATCCCGACATCCTGTTCCGCTTCGATGTCGTGGAAGTGATCATCGCGGAAGACGGCAAGCCACGCCTGGAGTTAGTCAAGAACGCGTTCCAACTTTCCGCGCCCTACATTTACTAATGAGCGACGAGTGATACGCAAGGAGCGGTGATCTCCAGACCGCCGAGATTCTCTGGCACCTTCCGTCATCAGCCGAGCATCTCGATAAGATCTCTTGCCGCTCCAATGCTCAATGTCAAACGAACGCAGTAGCGGCCACTCCGGTGGAGCGTTGCGGGTGAAGCTCCGCCTCTACACGAGCAATTCGTAAGAAAGAATGCTCAGGCAATAAATCGCGGCGGTTTCGACCCGGAGAATAATGGGACCGAGCGTAATCGGGCGGCAGCCGTGAGTGCGCGCGAGCGCGAGCTCAGCCGGAGTGAAATCGCCTTCCGGGCCGATGAGCATGAGGACGCTGGAAGGAAGATATTGATGTTCGCTCGAAAAATCGGCCAGGATTGTTTTCAAATGGAGGGCATCGGGTTGGAGCGAACCGATCAATTGCAGATCATAGCGCGAATCATTTTTCTGTAGAGGCAGCCGTGTCGGCTGCGAGGCCGCCGGTTGTGCAGGCGACACGCCCGCCTCTACGGATGCAAGGAATTCTTTGAGCCTTCGCGGCTGGTGCACGTGCGGAAGCCAATTTTGCCCACATTGCTTGGCCGCTTCGATTGCGACCGTTTGCCATTTCAATTTTCTTTGCGTGGCCTCCTTCCCGTGAAGATCGACAATCGTGCGTTCAGAAATAATCGGCGCGATTTCAGACGCACCGATCTCGACGGCTTTCTGCACGATCAGTTCCATGTTCTTCCCCTTCGGAATCGCCTGCCCAAGCGTAATGTGGCAACGAAGCGGCGGCGTTTGGCTCTCGTGCAGTTTGCCCAAACGAACTTGCCCGGCGTGAACATCGACAATCTCTGCCGTGATTTCGCGTCCCCGTCCGTTGAAGAGAACGGCCCTATCTCCGCGTGTCATCCGTAGCACGTCGCGACAATGATGCGCTTCCGAGCCGCTTAAGGTGAGCGCATCGGGATTCCAATTCTCCGGCGAAATGTAAAAGCGATATTCCAAGTAAGTGATAGAACCGCTCGAAGAAACCAAACCTCAAACCTCAAACATCCCGGAAGAATTCCCGGGCGCGTTCGAAGAAACTCTTACGCAATGGCGTGTTTTCTTCGCCGCAGAGCGCGGCGAATTCCTCGATCTTCTGGCGCTGCTCGCTGTTCAATCGTGTCGGCACTTCGACAAGCAAACGCGCGAGCAAATCACCGCGCTCGCGCCCGTTGACGTTCATGATTCCTTTCCCGCGAAGTTTAAACAGCTGCCCGCTTTGCGTGCCGGCCGGCACTTTGAGTTGCGCTTTGCCTTCCAGAGTGGGCACGTCGACTTCGCCACCGAGCGCGGCCACGCTGAACGGAATTGGCACTTCGCAATAAAGATGATCGTCCTCGCGTTGGAAGACTTTGTGTTCCTGGATGTGAACGACGACGTAAAGATCGCCGTGCGGGCCGCCCCGAATGCCAGCCTCGCCATTGCGCGAGGAGCGCAAGCGCGAGCCATCCGCGATCCCGGGTGGAACATTCAACTTGACGCGGCTCGGTTTTTCCACGCGACCTTCCCCGCCGCATTGCCGGCAGGGTTTCTCGATGATCTGGCCGGCCCCGCGACAGCGGGGACAAGTTTGTGAGACCTGAAAGAAGCCGCGCGAGCTAATCACCTGGCCGCGTCCTCCGCAAGCAGGACAATTGATGGTGCGTGAACCGGGCTCCGCCCCGGAGCCGTTGCATTTGTCGCAAGGGTCGAGCTTACGGATTTCAATTTCT
The DNA here is from genome assembly GCA_049300145.1 of Chthoniobacterales bacterium. Taxonomy (GTDB): domain Bacteria; phylum Verrucomicrobiota; class Verrucomicrobiia; order Chthoniobacterales; family UBA10450; genus AV133. The sequence continues at coordinate 2,433 of JBAQJG010000715.1, forward strand.
TTTTCGACGCCGAAGGCTGCTTCCTCGAGCTTGATCTGCATGTCGTAGCGCAAATCGGAACCACGTTGCCGATCTTCTTGCGGGCCGGCGCCGCCGAAGAACGTCTCGAAGATTCCGCCGCCGGCGCCGCCGAACACCTCACGGAAGATGTCGAACGGATCATGGAATCCCCCGCGTCCGAACCCGCCACCTTGTGCAAAGGCGGTGTGGCCAAAACGATCATAGGCGGCGCGTTTATCCGCATCCATCAAAACGTCGTAGGCTTCGCCGAGTTCTTTGAATTTCTCCTCGGCGTGCGGGTCTTCGGGATTTTTATCGGGATGAAACTTGACGGCGAGCTTGCGATAAGCGCGCTTGATTTCCTCGTCGGAGGCATTCCGACCAACGCCGAGGACTTCGTAATAGTCGCGCTTTTTCGTTGCCATTTGTAGTATTAACCGCGGATTACGCGGATAAGAAATAAATCATGAACTTTCCGTCTAATTCTTTCTCCTGCTCGTGCTCGAAATCGACGTGGAAGTAAAAGTACGAACACGACCAAGAGTAAGAGAGAACCCGAGCAATTATTTTGCCGGACCGCTGGAGACGACCACGCTCGATGGCCGTAGCAAACGGCCCTTGAACTTATAACCGCGACGCGTTTGGCGGATGACCGTTCCTTCCGGAAACTCCTCGCTTGGTTCGTGCGCGATCGCTTCATGCAAATTCGGATCGAATTTCTGGGAGACCGCGTCGATCGGCTGCAATCCATTTTCAGCCAGGAAGTCGTTGAGTTGTTTGAGAACCAAACGCATGCCCGAATAGATGGGCGAGTCTTCGCCTTCGCCGCGCGCGGCGGAGAGGCCAAGCTCAAAATTATCCACAATTGCGACGAGCCGCTCGAGCAACGAGCTGTTGGCGTACTTGATCGCTTCTTCTTTTTCGCGTGCGTAACGCTTTTTGTAATTCTCGAAGTCGGCCTGGCTGCGCAGCGCCAGGTCGCGAAACCGATCGAGATCGGCTTGCAAACCGGCCATCGGATCCTCAGTCTCGGTTTGTTCTACATTCGACGGAGCCGCGCCGCTCAGTTCGGGAAGAGATGTCGATCTCTCTTTTGCGTCGTCAGGTTTGTCTTTGGAAATCTTTCTCATGTTTTGCGGATGGCAATCAGGGTGATGTCGTCATTTTGCGGATGCGATCCAACGAAGTTGCGCAGATCGTCGATCAACCGCGTGATAATGGCCTGGGCGCCGTTGTCCGCGCTGGCCAGGACCGATTGCATGGTGCGTTCTATGCCAAATTCGTTTCCATCGGAATCGAGCGCTTCCGTGACTCCGTCCGTATAGAGGACAAGGCAATCATTGCGCTCGAGCGGGACGGGAAAATCGCCCGTTATCCTATCAAAGACGTTTCCACTGTCAATTCCGACGACCATGCCGGGCGGCTTCAAAGGCGTGACCCTTTTCGAAGCGCGCTTGTAGAGAAGCGGCGCGTCGTGTCCAGCGCGCGCGAGCGTGACGCCGTTGCGCGCGTGATCGAGAATGAGATAGGCCATGCTGATGAACATGTCCTCTTTGATGTCGGGATAAAGTTGGCGGTTTACTTTCCGCAAAACATCCGCCGGGGAAGGATTCTCCGCCGCCTGACTGCGCAAGACACTGCGGCAAATCGCCATGATGAGCGATGCCGGCACGCCTTTGCCAGAAACATCGGCAATTGCCACGCCGAGCCGTTCCTCGTCCACTTTGATGTAATCGAAATAATCGCCGCTCACCTGGCGCGCGGGAACGTTGATGCCGCTGATCTCGAAGCCGTTCACAGACGGCGGTTCTGCCGGCAACAAGACGCGCTGAATGTCGCGCGCGATCTCAAGATCGTGATCGAGCCGCTTCTTTTCGTTCGCCTCTGAGTAAATGATCGCGTTGTAGAGCGCGAAGGCCGATTGTTCGGCAATCGATTTGAAGACGACAAAGTCGCTCTGTGAAAATGGCGTGTCCCTCGGGCCGTTGCCCAGCGCGAGCACGCCCATGTTTTGCTTTCCGTAAAGCAACGAAGCGATCATCACGGAGGCCGTGCCGAACGCAGTGTCGCGCATCTTCGCCAACTCGGGCGCTTCGGAGAACTCATTCAAACAAATCGCTTCTCCAGTTTGCCAGACACGACCGATCATGCCATCGCCCAAAGCAACAGAGTGAAGACGTAGATAACTTTCCAGCGCTACGGGCGTAGATGCAGCCTGCTGCAAAATGTGCGGCGGAACATCGACAAGCGGCGGACAACCCTTGGAGATGAACGCCGGTGTCAGTTTCGTGCCCGTGCGATCGGCCATGTAAAGCGCACCGCCGTGTGCGTCCAGAATGCGCGTCGCGCCTTCTACGATCAAGCGATGCAGGTCATGGGGCCGGATGGTTTCGCTGAACGCTTCACCGAGCCCGTGCAAGAAATCGAAGACGAGCGTTTCCTCGACTTGGATTTCCTCTTTCGAGCGTTCCAGGATTCGAATCCGCCGGGCCTGCCGCAGGGCGGTGAAGATCCACCCGGCGACAGACGCGAGCAGCAGTCCGAAGAGGAGAATCGGCCACATGTTGGACGGGCCAGCTTACTTCGACGCCGTCTCGTGATGAAGGTCTTGCTTTAGATAATCGAGGACGTCTTTAAACCGGAAAAAATTTTCCGGAGCGGCCTCGCACAGCGCTTCGTGCGCCTCCAGCATCGTCTGCGCTTGTTCGTGCTTCTTCTCTTCGGGTGACTCGCCCTTGGGATCGCGTTGGAGTGCCGCGTAATCAGGCACCGCTGAGCCATTGCCATGAATACTAAAGATTTGATCAAGACCAAGCCCAGACAGGAGATCCCGGCTGCGATTTCCGCAGTGAACGATGTGAAGATGACCGCGGCCGAGCTCCTTCAGGCGCAGCGCTACCCCAGCCATCGTGCCCATGAAGGTGGAATCCATCATTACGCAATTCTCCAGGTCGATCACAAATTCGCGGTACCCGCGATCGACCATTTCGCGCGCGAACTCCTTCAGGTTTCCGCTATTCAGGAAGCTTCCTTTACCCTCCACCTTCACCCAGACGGCTGGGCCGTTCACCCCTACTTGAATCGATGACTCCACAGTTGGTTGATATAAAGATACAAGATCGACCGGCAGCCTGTCAAACCTGACTGATCTCCAAGATGTTTCCAAGCCTCCAATTGAACTGCATGAATCCGAGAGACTTATCTCTTAACGGTGCCATCCGCTCGATTCATTCCCACATATAGGAGCGGTTTTCCGCCACAATCCGGCCATTCTCGATTAATAGGCAACGCCACGCGATCACGCGGCCGTCGTCAAAATAATCGTCACCCACTACTTTGAACTCCGTCTTATGATTTCCGCGGGCATTTGGATATGAAATCGCCTGCGCCTGAACGAAGGAGTGCAGCTTTTCCTGCCGATACTCCAGACGCACCGTGAGATCGGCCGGGCGCTTGGCGCGCCAAAAGAAATCGAAGTAATCGCCAAAGCGCTGGTGTTGATCGAGCCCGGTCACGGCGCCAAAAAGACGATACTGCCGCTCGAAAGTAATCGACGCATTTTGAATGGTCGCCGATTTCGAAGATGGCGTCGTGTTTCCAAGTTTTCCCGGCTTCGAGCCAGTCGCCGTCCTCAGTCCTCTTTGAACGTCTGGTTTGTCGTTTAGGAAATAGAGTTTTGTCTTGCGAAACTCGAAATCGCGATCCAGCGATACCGGCAATGGATTTACCTTGGCCAACAC
>JBAQJG010000716.1:0-5242 GCA_049300145.1 Chthoniobacterales bacterium
AGAATTGCAAAGGAGTCCGCTGAAGATCGAGTTGCGAATTGACGATTGGCTTGATGGCGGCGAGTCGAAAACAACGTTTGAGACGCCAATCTCGTTGGTGAACTGGGAAGGACAGTCAATTCTACGACTTGCTGGTTTTGATGCGGTGCAATCGCTCGTTTCGGCACTCGCGAATCGGCAAGAATTGATAGTTAAGTATTTTGTTTTCGGAACCAACGTGGGAAGCGTGGCTGCCGTTTCGGACAAGGACAACTCAGTCGGTAAGTCGGTTGGACGCTTGAATACCGCGATAAATTGGTTGGCGAGAGTTCGACGCGTTGCGCTGGATTACGGCGTTGATGCTTTGCTGCCGAAGTGGAAGGACATCACCTATCAAGTGCATAATACTGTGGACGCACTAGATGCTCTTGCAAATGGAAGTATCCGCGAAGAGTCAATTTCGGGCACGCGCTTCAAGATTCTTGCATCCCCGCACCTTACGTTTCCCGATGATCATTCTTCGCCTGTTTTAGGCACGATGAAATTAACAGGCTCCGAAACCTTCGACTTCTTCGGACAGGAAATAACTGTTTCAAATGTGGAGCAAATCCTCGCAAATATGCGGTTGTTGAGCACTACCATCACTCCCGCTGCGAAGGAATTTATTTTCGAAGGACAAGACACAGCAGTGCTCACCAGGCGAAAAATCGCTGCATAATTAAGACTATGTGATGCGGCTGCGCCGCGGGGAGACTGTGCCCACCCTGCTGTCCCGCACAGACTCCGAGTTTGCGTCGTTGACGAGTAGTGATCATCTGTGCCATCCTCGCGGTGCTCTCGGTCTTCCGGCCCATGCTCCCTCTCGGAAACCGGCCGCGCCGCTGCGGGTGCGCAGATCATCACGAGAAGCTCACCGCTGACCGATCCGACTCGCACCGGCTATCGGCTTACGACATGCTCATTCATCAGCGATGTTCATCTGGGCCATATTTCTCGAGACCGCATTTCTCGTCGCACTCGGCGCTACAGTTCTCGGACTGATTCACTGGAAGAATCGAAAGAAACGTCTTCCCTTTACACAAAAGATTCTGCGCCCGCCGGGCGAATCGCTCCGCATACGCTTGATCGAACTTGATGAGAAACTGAACGATCGACTCATTCAGCTTTTCTTGTGGGCGTACTCGCCTCTGGTAATGGCCGGTCTCGTCGCACTCCAAGGCGTGCACGCCGGCGTCGGAGTATGGATAACTGTCGCTGCAATCGCTGCGATCGCATCGGTCTGGTCGGCCTACCGTCTGTGGAAAGTGACCAATTTGCACCGTCGAATTCGCTTAGGTTTCGAAGGCGAGCGACACGCCGGCGAAGCGCTCAATCAGCTAATGCTCGTCGGTTACCGCATTTTCCACGATTTCCTGATTACGGACAAACCGGGCGCGATCCGAAACATCGATCACATTGTAATCGGCCCAAACGGAGTCTTTGCCGTAGAGACGAAAACTCGTCGAAAGGCGAAGGGTGAAAACGGCGCAAAAGTTACGGTTCTCGACAATGCACTCCAATATCCGTGGGGCGTCGACCAACGCGACCTGGCACAGGCGCAGGAGAATGCCGGATGGTTATCCGCGTGGCTTTCGAAAATGACCGACCAGCCGGTGAGCGTCGGTTCAATACTTGTGCTTCCCGGCTGGTTCATTGACAGGCGCTGCAAACCCGTGGTCACAGTTCTCAGCGGCAGTGAAGTCGCCGCTAACATTCCGAAGCTGAACGGAACAGCGAAGAGTGATAGCGAAATTCGGCGTTTAGCAGCAATCATCGAGGACCGAAACCGCAGCGTCGAATATTGATGCGGCTGCGCCGCCGGGAAGACTGTGCCCCCTTCTTCATGCACCCGCTGGTTCTTTTTTACATCCGATCCCGGTTGCCGTTGCGCGCAGCAACATTTTGAAAGTGTGATCCACATTATTCTTCAATCGCTCCAGCCATGGAGCAGGACTTCGCGTTTGCGCGGCGAGACTTGGCTGCTCGTCATGTATGCTCAAGCGCAACGGACAAGTCGCGAGTCGCGACGATCAACTCAATCTATTCGATTTCGCACGGAGCCGTGAGCAAGCAAATGTACCTGACGCAATGTGGACTAATGGCCGAGCGCCACTGGCGGGAGTTCCGGCCGAAGATGGTTCGGGAATTGGAGACGAAGGGCACCTTAATGGAAGCTCTGTTCGAGGCGCAGGAGAGAACCATCGAAGAAATGGAGGCGCTGACGCGGAAATTGGAAACGGAACAGAAATTGACTCCGCAACAGGCGCACGACCGGGCCTGGGAGATGATCCGGGAGAAATACATTCTCTTGCCGCCGGAAAAGAATCTCTAAACGGGAGCAACTATCGCATCCGCCTGGAGGATGCGCTCGGTCAAGGTTCGCTCAAACAGAAGTGCCAGGACAACTTTGCGGCTATCGAGCTCGCGCACAGACTCGATGAGGAACGCCGCGAAGCGACCGAAGATGAAAAACGCATCCTCGTAAAATATATCGGTTGGGGCGGAATTCCGCAGGTCTTTGCCGATCAACCATCAATTGAATGGGCTTCAGAACGCGAGCGCCTCAAGCAACTGCTCACAGCCGAGGAGTACGAATCCGCCCGCGCTTCAACACTCAACGCGCATTACACATCGGCCACTGTCATCTCCGCCATATACGATGCCGTCCAACGGCTCGGTTTTGCACATGGTCCCGTGCTCGAACCGGCTCTTGGAGTCGGCCACTTCTTCGGTCTCATGCCCGCTGAAATGCAGGTACGCTCACAACTCACCGGCGTCGAAATCGATCCTCTCAGCGCGAGTATCGCGCGGAGATTGTATCCAAGCGCGGATATCCGCACGCAAGGCTTCGAAGCCGCAATGTTACCGCACGACGGGTTCGATCTCGCCGTCTCAAATGTTCCGTTTGGTGACTACAAATTGCATGATCCCGAGTTCAATGAACACAATTTTCTGATTCACGATTACTTCTTCGCGAAGGCAATCGCGAAGGTGCGACCAGGCGGATTAGTCGTGTTTGTCACTTCGAAAGGCACGCTCGACAAAGTGAACTCACATCTCCGCGCTTACCTCAACGATAAGGCGGATTTTCTTGGCGCGATTCGATTGCCGAATACTGCGTTTAAGAGAAACGCCAATACCGAGGTGACGAGTGACATCGTCTTTTTGCGGCGGCTGGCAAACGGCGACAAACCAAGCGGACCAGCATGGCAGAATCTTGCAGAACACGTGAATCACGACGGCGCCCGCTTTCGCATCAACGAGTATTTCGCGGCCCATCCGCACATGATGCTCGGCTACATGGCCAACGCCGGCACAATGTACCGTAGCAACGAGCCCGCGCTCGTTGCAGATGGTCACGATCTCGCAACCGCACTTCGGGAAGCGATCACCGCATTGCCGGAAGGCATCTACCGCGCTGCGGAGAATAATCTGTCGACGCGAGTTGCCGCTCAGCTAATCGGCGCACCGAATGATGTGAAGGAAAATGCCTTCACGTTGCACGACGGCGGAATCGCGATCCGCACGGGTGCAACGCTGACGCCGATCTTCAATCTGCCAGATGAAACGGCGCGCCGGATTCGCGGACTCATCAAAGTTCGCACTGCCGTGCGCGAAGTGTTGCGGACGCAACTGGATGATTTGACCGACGAAGAAATTGTCGATGCGCGACGGCGACTTAATCTTGCTTACGATCAGTTTGTCGCCCGATTCGGCGCGATTAACGAAAGCGCCAACCGTCGCGCGTTTCGCGGCGATCCTGATCTGCCGCTGCTCTGCTCACTCGAAGATTACAATCCCGATACGAATCGCGCGAAGAAGGCGGCGATCTTTCATGAGCGCACGATTCAGAAACCGCGACGCACAGTTGCGGCAGAATCAGCACCCGACGCCCTCGTCTTCTCCCTCAACGAGCGGGGCCGCGTCGATCTCGCGTACATGGAAACATTGCTTGGTCGTCGCGCGGATGAATTTCTGCCCGAACTGAAAGGTCTCGTCTTTCATAACCCTGAGACGGAGCGGTGGGAAACCGAGGACCAGTATCTCTCTGGCGATGTTCGCACAAAACTAACCACGGCGCGCGCGGCTGCTCTCGCGCGGCCACGCTGCGTTGAGAACGTTTCTGCGTTGGAAGCCATTCAGCCTAACGATCTCAGCGCCTCCGAAATCGATGCCCGACTTGGTGCGGTCTGGATTCCGTCTGTCGATGTGGAGGCATTCGCAAAATCGCTCATCGACGCTGACGGGATCGACGTATCGCACGCAGCGACGTTAGGAACATGGTTCGTGCGAGGTGACTTCAACGCGCGCGGCACCGTCGCGAACACGACCGAATGGGGCACGCTGCGTTACTCAGCACTGGAATTGATCCGGGACGCGTTGAATCTCAAAACACCCACAGTTTATGATCGCGATCGGAAGAACGACACCCTCGTAATCAACGCGCAGGAAACCGAAGCCGCGCGCGACAAGCTGGAAAAAATCAAAGAGCGCTTCAAAACGTGGGTCTGGGAAGACGATGAGCGCCGCGAGCGATTATGCCGAAAATACAATGACGAATTTAACTCGGTGCGTCTGCGTGTTTTCAACGGCAGCCATCTGACGTTGCCGTCGAGCAGCCAACAAATCGCGCTGCATCCGCATCAAAAGAATGCTGTCTGGCGAATCGTTCAGAGCGATAACACCCTGCTCGCGCACGTGGTCGGCGCAGGCAAGACATACACGATGGTCGCCGCTGCAATTGAGCTGAAGCGACTCGGTCTGGCGACGAAACCGATGTTCGTCGTGCCAAATCACATGCTCGCGCAGTTCTCTTCCGAACTGCTCACGCTTTATCCGACTGCGAACATTCTCGCTGCCGGAAAAGAAGACTTCACAGCGAGCAACCGCGCGCGTCTGTTCAGCCGGATTGCAACCGGGAATTGGGATGCCGTTATCGTGACGCATTCGAGCTTCGAAAAAATCCCGGTCTCACTGAACACGCGTCGAAATTTCATCTCAGCGCAAATCGACGAAATCGAAACCGCCATTCGCGATGAGCGCGCGGATCGAGGCACGCGACTCGTGAAAGAATTGGAGCGAGTGAAGAAGCGACTTACTGCAAAGCTCGAAGTGCTCTCCGCCGACGGCAAGAAAGACAACACGCTCACATTCGAAGAACTCGGAATCGATCGGCTCTTCATCGATGAGGCGCAGCGGTTCAAGAATCTATTCTACGTCACAA
>JBAQJG010000717.1:0-13787 GCA_049300145.1 Chthoniobacterales bacterium
GCCTATGAATGGAGCTATGGGGCGATTTACAGTCCAAAATGGATCAAGGGGTTGACCCTGAGCGCTGATTGGTGGCATATCGATATGCGATCGATCGTGACGACCCTCGGCGCGCAAACCATTATCACGCAGAATATTCCCGGCTTGGTATTTCGGGCGCCTCCGCCACCTGGTTCCCCGCCGGCCCCGGATGGTGGACCAGACCGAGGCGCGGTTACGCTCGTCATCGATCCCAACGAGAATCTTTCTGGCGCGATTTTCGAAGGTCTCGACTACGAAGCGATCTATATTATGGAGTCTTCGATGTTTGGGGCCGGAGATTTTGGCAGACTGACGGCCACGGTCAACGGCACCTATTTGTCCCGGGCTGAGCTTCAGATTTCTCCCGGTACCAAACGGTTCGGTATTAACGGTGAGTTTTTGTCGACGGCATTCGCCCTGACCAGCTCGCTGCCGCGGAATCGGGCTAATTTCAGTCTATTCTATGACGGCCCGGCTGACTCATGGCTGCAGGGTTTCGATATTGGCGCAGTGGTCCACTGGATCGGCCAATATGAAGATGACAATCAATCGCTGGTGGGTAGCAGGCCACAAACCCCAAGAACGATCCCGAAAGGTTCTGCCAATGCCGGCCAGGAATCTCCGCGTGCGCGGAAAGTCGCGGCGTGGACGACGCTGGACCTGATCGCATCGTATACGTTCAACTTGCCGCCGCCAGCTCCAGGTGAAGTGCCTGGGTTTTCCAAGGATGGCGGTAAAAACGTGAGAATGAAGGACGGCAAAGACAAAAACATCATGCCCGTTTCCACCGCCGAGTACAATCCCTGTGGATGGCGGGCTTGGTTAAATAACACGACGATCCAGATTGGGATGCAGAACGTGACCGACGAAGACCCGCCGTTCGTGGCCGGCAGCTTTGAGAACGGTTACGATGAATCGCTCACCACGATCAAAGGCCGGTTCTGGTACGCCGGGATAAAGAAGAGATTCTAAAGCGCAGACTGGAATAATTCACAACGGCCGGGCTTGGAAACAGGCCCGGCCGTAAGGGTTTCCGCTCTGGTCGCAACCGGGGATTATGCAGAGTGGTGCAAAAATGATACTTGCCCGGCACTCCCAATATTTCCGCGGAGAGCTTTTACGGATTCCCGTCCCAACTTGTGGACATTGGACACGCCGAAAGGGCGAAAATATTCTGCAAATGTACACGTTACATAACACGCCATTTTTTGCGGTGCGTGCGCGGATCTATTTCCCAAAGTCGCGCGCCGCCCCGGAAAGCGTTGCGATTATCGCCGCGCTCGAAACCTTTCGGCAGCGAATCAAAAAATCTGGCATTGCCTCCGCCCAGAACAACATGATCGGCAACAAAGGAGCGCTTCAATTGCGTAATGGCATATTCCACCTCGCGCATCCAGTCCTTTTGGCCTAAGCGATCCAATCCCGGCTGACCGAGCCATTCTTCAATGATCTCGTGCCGGCGATAGGGCAAATCACCCAGCTCGAGCGGGAGTAAAGTTTTCTCCCAAACCAGTGCGGAGCCGAGGCCGGTACCGAGTCCGAGAAAGAGCATCCGCCCGCCGTGATAACTTCCGAGCGCTTGCATGGCCGCATCGTTGATCACGTGCACCGGTTTACGGAGCGCTTTGGCAAAATCAAATCCTACCCAGCCTTTGCCAAGATGCTTCGGATCCCGTGCGATCCGGCCGCCGCGGACTGGCGCCGGAAATCCAATCGAGATCGCCGCAAAGTCCCAACCGCGCACGCTTTCCTTGATCTTTTTGATCATTTCCTTTGGCGTCATTTTCGGTCCGGAAGCAAATTTGCGCTGGTCGCGTGGCGACATGAGCAGTTTCACGTGCGTGCCGCCAATATCGACGACAAGAACTTTTTTCTTCATGATCCGCCGCTGTCTTTGGCGGTGACGCTAATCGCCGAGGCCGATCGAGCGGGTAAAACGCTGCAAGATGCCTTTGCCTTCGGGCTTTGCTCCCGAGCTCGGCGGCCAGCATTCCACAATTTCAAGCGCGAGGAAACGAAACAGCGTGAGCCGGGCAAATTTTAAATCGAGTCGTAGATTCTTGGCAATCTGCTGGAGCGACCGGCTCCCGTTGAACTGCGAAGCAAACTGCGCCTCCGCCACGGTCAGCTTGAGATTCTGGACGCGGTCAAAGCCGTTCTTGGTGTAAGCCGGAATTAACGCCGGATCGAAGTTTGCGTCCTCGCCGAGTTCCTGAAACTGAATGAAACGCAAACTTCCCAGTGCCCAGTGGTCCACATCCGGCTCGGCCGGCACCTCGTTCGCGTAGTCCGGTAATTCCTTATTCTGCTCGAACATGAAGCGCGTCCGCTCTCCCGTCCAAAGTTGGGCGAAGAGTTTTTGGCCGTAATGCTGCACCAACTGCACGGCCGTTTCGCGCAAGATCAGTTCCTCTCGGGCGAGGCTAAGGAAGAGCGGGCAGCCCGTCGCCTTCTGTTGCGCACGCGCCTCGGCGATTTTCTCGGCATCGATGCTGACAAGCGTGATCGGCGCTTCCGGGCAATAGAGCTCCGGGTCGTGCGTTGTAGCCAGAACGAGTTCTCCGTTGTGCGTGAGAAGATCGATCGGTTCGTTCTGCCAAAATGAACGCAACCACCCGGTCAGTCTGTCTTTCGCGATCGTCTGCAACGCCCAGTTAAGAGAAAAGAAACTAGTGTCGCCGCAAAAATAAGCGCCTCCTGGGACTGCCTCCTCTGGAAGCTCAACCTTGCTGATCGAAGCGATCACCGCGGGTTGCGACCAATCCTCCGTCGGTGGCGGCGCGCTCCACCATTCCTCGGATTGGATCGCGGCTTCCGCGACGACGCTCGTTTCCTGAGAGACAGTTTCTTCCTCCCAAACGGGAGCCCGCTCCGTTTGACTAATATCCTCGCTGGGCGCGGGCCCGATTTCGGCTTCGATTGTTTCCGGTTCGCCCGGTGATTTCGGCATATGGTTCTCCACGGTTTTGATAAGCAAATCCGATGTGAAGGGTTTATTCAAGAATCCAACCACGTTACGGTTGGCGATTCGATCTGGCTGAAGGTCCGCGCCAAAGCCGGACATATAAACCACGGGAATGTCGGCCGTCGCCGGGTTCTCGAGCAACTTGCGGCTTACTTCGTCGCCTTTCATATCCGGAAGGACGTAATCGAGAAGAATCAAATCCGGCGGATTGTCTCTGCTGGCGCGCAGACTTTCCTCGGCCGTGGGCGCGGTGACGACGCGGTAATTGGCCTCAGTGAGAATTTCTTCCACGAAGCTGAGTAACATCAAACTGTCGTCGATCACGAGCACCTTGCGATCGGGAGAACGCTTGGACCGGGGATGAGCCAGGCCGGAAGCGTTCTCTCTTTCATCCGCCGTGCGCATTGCTTCCACGAGCAACACTTGCCAATCCTGATTGATCGTGCCCGGACTTCGGCCAGCTTTTACAACCTCCGAGATCGTTCCTCCCTTCCAAGTCACAATCTCATTGAAGGCCGCCAGCCCTTCTTTGCCAAGAGCGGTCGCATGGCGCACTTGCCCCTTCTCGAAGAAGACGCGCGCCTTCTCACCGCGCGGCCCAGTGAATTCCAGCACCGCGGTCGCGCCGCTCATGCACTTCAACTGAATGATGTCGGAAACGTGCAGGTCGCTCAGCGTCCCACGAAACTTTTCCTCGTCGGCTTTGCTCGAAGGCCGCAGCAATGCCTGGACCAGATCGACAAAATCGCCATGTGGGAACGGTTTTTCTAGAAAATGAATCGCCCCGAGACCAGCCGCTTGCTCGCGTTGCGCGGCCAGCTGGACGCCCGTGAGAATGATGGCGCGCGCGTTCGGATGACTCGTGCGCAAGTCGTACAGAAACTCCTGACCGAGATCGTAAGTTGCATCAATATCGAGGACGAAAAGATCAGGCTTGGCCCCGAGGACCAAACGTTGCGCTTCTTCCAGACTGCGCGCAATGTCCACTTGCGCGCCGGGCGCAGCTTCGTGCAACGCCGCCGAAATCGCGGAAACCAATTGCTCGTCCGGTTCCAGCACCAGAACCTGCCCGGATTGCGTCGATGAACTTTTAGAGTGCCTTGAGGTCTTCTCCTTCACGATAAAATCATGGTGAAGCCGGCGGTGTTTCTCGCCGCACGCCACGCTACTTAGCAATGCCTGCTTCTCGTCAAATGCAAAGCATTTTTCTTCGTCTTAATCCGAATAGTAGGGGTGGCGCACGGCGCCGCGTCCCTCCCCTTACGCCGGAAATCGACGCGCAAGGTCGCGCCGGCTGATTTTTCCGCGTTCGTTCACGGGAATTGCATCGACAAGAAAAATCTGCTTTGGCGCCTGCCAGCCGCTCAACTGGCGTCGGCAAAATTCCAGAAGATCGGCCTCACGAACATCGACATCTGCGACGACGCACGCAGCGATCTCCTCATTTCGCAACGCCGATTCGCGACCAAACACAACCGCCTGGCGCACGCCAACGAAGCGCAGCAAATGCGCTTCGACTTCCGCCGGATTCACTTTTTTTCCCGCGACGTTGATTACGTCGGAGACACGGCCAACGATGCGGAATCCGTTCGCCGTTTTCGTTAACAGATCGTCCGGAATAAAAACTCCGCGCCCGAGTTTTATTTCGTCCGCTTCAGGAAAGTAACCGTCGCCGACCGCCGCACTGCGCACACGTACCTGGCTCGCCGGCGTTGTTTCATCGACCCACTCGAGATCGACGTCTTTCATCGCTTGGCCGACAAAACCTTCGATCCCATTCGAGCCGTCGCGATCATAACAAATCCCGCCACACTCGGAGGCGCCGTAGAATGAATGGATCGGCATCTTGAATTTTTCTTGAAATTTCCTCGCCACGACAATCGGCAGCGGCGCGCCAGCCGAAATGCAAAGCCGAAGTTTGGGCAGCGCGGGAATATTCTCCATTTCGCAAAACGCCTGATACAGAACCGGCATTCCCGGAAAAACCGTCGCCTTCGCGCGCGCAAGATCGACCAGGACCGCGCGCGGTGTCCGGTCACGACTCAGCACCATCGGCACGCCGCGTGCGAGCAGCGGCGTGAGCAGATTGCTGAAGCCGTAGGAATGCGAAACCGGGATTAAGCCGAAGTTCAGATCGGCATCAGTAATATCCATCGTGTCGCAAATCTGATTGCAATCGGCCAGGAGTTGTTCGCTGCGGAACCGGATGGCGCGCGGCGCGGCGGTTGTTCCAGAGGTTAATTTCAAGAGCGCCGGCGGATCATCGCCCCAGTCGGGAATATAATTATCGACCTTGCGAACAAGCAGAACGGCGCGCGCGGCCGTGATTAAACCCGCGCAGTGACAAGTTGAAAGTACCGCGGCGCGCGCTTGCTCGCTGACGGTTTGCTCGAGCGGGAGAACGACCAGCCGCTTCTGCAAACAAGCGAGCAGCATTGCTGGCCAATCCTCGTGGTTCCCAATTTGGATTGCGACGACGCACCCGGCGGCGAACAGGTCGATCTTTGCTTCGAAGTCGTGCGCGTCTACTTCGATTTGCTCAAACGTTCGCGTGATTTCACCACGCGTATCGAAGATGGCCGGCGCATCTTTTGCGCGCGCGAGGATTGTTTTCCACGCGGCCAGCAATGCGTCGTTCGATTTCATCGCTTGCGCGAGCACCTCAGCCCGCCTAAATTGTGCGCTCGTTTTTGAATATGAAAGCGGACATCCATCCAGAATATTACGAGACCGATATCGTCTGCGCCTGCGGCGCGGTCTATCACACTCGCTCGACGCGTCGTGATATTAAGATCGGTATTTGCGCCGCTTGTCATCCGTTTTTCACCGGCGAGCAAAAGTTCGTCGATACCGCGGGCCGGGTGGAGAAGTTTACGCGCCGCTACGGCAGCACCAAAGCCACGCGCGCCAAAAAAGCTTAGCTGGTCTGTAGCGGCCCCGAATGTTTCGGGGTCGCATTCTTTCGGCGCTGATAGAGCGCCGCTACAGATATGGATTTTGATTCTCTGATCGAACGCAAACGCGAACGTTTCCAACAACTCGCGCGCGAGATCGCCGACCCGCGTCTCTTCGATAATCGCAAGCGCGCCAGCGAGGCCATGCGCGAACATGGGACCATCAAGCAATTGCTCACGCGCTGGGATGAACTGGAAGCCGCGCGGCGGCAGCTGGACGAAAATCGCGAGCTCGCGATGTCAAGCGACGTCGAGATCGCGGCCATGGCCGATGACGAGATTCCGGACCTGCAAAAACGGGTGGCCGATCTTGAGCGCGAGATGCAAATCGCTTTGCTCCCACCGGGCGAGAACGAGGATCGTGATGCCATTGTCGAGATTCGGGCGGGGACTGGCGGCAGCGAAGCAGCGATTTTCGCCGCTGATCTTTACCGGATGTACAATCGCTATGCCGAATCCGCCGGATTAAAGGCCGAAGATCTCGAATCGAGTCCGTCGGAACTCGGTGGCTTGAAGGAAGTGATTTTCCGCGTCTCGGGCGAATCCGTTTTCCGAAAACTTCGATTCGAAAGTGGTGTGCATCGTGTGCAACGCGTGCCGGCGACGGAAGCGCAAGGCCGCATTCATACATCGACAGCGACAGTGGCGGTGTTGCCGGAGGCGGAAGATGTCGATCTTGAACTGAAGCCGGAAGAGCTGCGTATCGAAGTTTCGCGAGCGGGCGGCCCCGGCGGACAAGGCGTGAATACGACCGACTCCGCGGTGCAAGTTTTGCACATTCCGACAGGCACGATTGTGCGTTGCCAGGACGGCCGCAGCCAGATCAAGAACAAGGAAAGGGCATTGTCGATCTTGCGGGCGCGATTGTTGGAGCGAAAACAGCGCGCGGAAGCCGAAAAATATAGCGCGCAACGCCGCGGCCAGATCGGCACAGGCGGGCGCGAGGAAAAAATTCGCACCTATAATTTTCCACAGAACCGCGTGACCGATCATCGCATCGGCCTGACGCTTTATAATCTGGACCGCGTGATGGATGGCGATCTCGGCGAAATGATTCAGGCGCTGCAAGCGGCCGATGTTGCGGAGCGATTTAAGGAGTCGACGCTGCCGGCGTGAGCGTCTCCCCGGGGTGTCATCCTCGGGTGGCCACGGCGACCGAGGGATCTCACAAGAAATACGAGCGTGATCATCGACAAAGGTGAGAGATTCCTCGCTCCGCTCAGAATGACAATGCTTGGGCTGGTGACGAAGCTTGTATGACGGTCCTCGAGGTACTGCAATCGATGACCGCGTATTTCAAGAAGCGTAATATCGATAATCCGCGCTTGAACGCTGAGCACCTGCTCGCACACGTGCTGGAACGCACGCGCATGGAACTTTATCTCGAGTTCGAAAGGAACCTCGGCGAAACCGAGCTGGCCACGCTGCGCGAGCTGGCCTGGCGACGCAGACAGGGCGAGCCGCTCCAGCATTTGCTCGGCACGGTGGAATTTTGCGGACAAATCTTTCTTTGCGACAAACGCGCGATGGTACCGCGGCCGGAAACCGAGGAGCTTGTGGAGCTTCTTCAATCCAGCATCCAGCATCCAGTATCCAGCATCGCGGACGTCGGCACGGGCAGCGGCGTTATCGCGCTAAGTTTGGCGGAGAAGTTTCCGGAAGCGGAAATCGTTGCTATCGATCTTTCCGATGAGGCGCTGGCGCTCGCGCGAAAAAATGCAAAGCAACTTGGTTTGAGTGCGCGAATTCAATTCGCGAAAAGTAATCTTCTCGCGGAGGTCGATGGAGTGTTCGACCTTGTGATCGCAAATTTGCCTTACATCTCGACACAAGATCGACATCTTCTTTCGCGTGAGGTCCTGCACGATCCAGAGATCGCCCTTTTTGCCGGCGCAAAAGGTGACGAACTAATCTGCGCACTGATCGAACAGGCCCCGCCGCATCTTCGACCAGGCGGCTGGCTCGCGCTCGAACTCGGAATCGGCCAGGCCAAAGCACTTTCCGAGCTTCTCGCGCAAAAAAAATACCACGACATTTGCCCGAAAAACGATTACTCAGGTACGACCCGTTTCATGTTTGCCAGGTATGGATAAGATTCGCATCCACGGCGGCCATCCGCTTTCCGGTTCGATCAAGATCAGCGGCTCGAAAAACTCGGCCCTGCCGATCCTGGCCGCGACGCTGCTGACACGCGAGCAGTGCACCATTCATCGCGTGCCCGATCTGAGCGACACCAATTACATGGTGCAAATTTTGACACACCTTGGCGCGGAGGTGGAACGCGCCAGCGGGACGGTGAGCGTGACGGCGGACAGGGTGGAATCGCTTGCACCCTACGAGGTGGTGCGCAAGATGCGCGCCTCAGTTTGCGTGCTTGGCCCGCTACTTGGTCGTTGCAAGGAGGCGACGGTTTCAATGCCGGGCGGGTGCATCATCGGCGATCGGCCGATCGATCTGCATCTTAAAGGATTCGAAGCGCTCGGTGCGGCGGTCCGCGTGGAAGGCGGCAATGTAAAAGTCTTTGCGCCGAGATTGAGCGGCGCCGCCATCAATCTGCGCGGGAAATTTGGGCCGACGGTTCTCGGCACGGACAACGTGATGATGGCCGCGGTGCTCACGGAAGGAACAACCGTGATCGAAGGCGCCGCGCAGGAACCGGAAGTTGTCGATCTTGCAAATTTTCTGAACAAGATGGGCGCGAGAATCGAAGGCGCGGGAACGCATCGTCTGATCATCGAAGGGGTGCGCGAGTTGCACGGCGCGGAGCACGACATCATTCCCGACCGTATCGAGGCGGGGACGTTCCTCGTGGCGGGCGCGATTTGCGGCAAAGGAATCACGGTTAAACGGGTCGAGCCGGGACACGTGGAAGCAGTCACGAACGCGCTGGTTAGTTGTGGATTTCGAATCGAATCATCCGCTCATTCGATCACGGTCTCGCCGAACGGCGCGACCTCACCGCTTGAACTTGTGACCGAACCTTATCCAGGTTTCCCGACGGATATGCAGGCGCAGATGTGCGCGCTGCTTTCAACGAACGACGGAATCAGCGTCATCACGGAAAATATTTTTCCACAACGCTACATGCACATTGCGGAACTCAAACGCATGGGTGCGCAAATGCAGTTGGAAGGTGCGACCGCGGTGATCCAGGGCGTCGATCGTCTCTTTGCC
The DNA here is from genome assembly GCA_049300145.1 of Chthoniobacterales bacterium. GTDB lineage: Bacteria > Verrucomicrobiota > Verrucomicrobiia > Chthoniobacterales > UBA10450 > AV133. Next base: position 9,115 of record JBAQJG010000717.1, read on the forward strand.
GCGCCGGTGATGGCGAGCGATCTTCGCGCCTCCGCCGCCCTCGTGCTCGCGGGATTGAAGGCGGAGGGAATTACCGAAGTGAGTCGCGTTTATCACATCGATCGCGGTTACGAACATCTCGATGAAAAACTGAGCGAGCTCGGCGCGCACATCGAGCGCGTGAAAGGAGCATAGCGCAAGCTTCGATCCCGCCGCGGCGAGTGGAAGAAAGCTAAAAGAATGGAAACATCGACATCCTCATCCAACACGCGGACGTGGACGGTGCTCTGTCACGCCAGCGCTTTAATCGGATTTTTTGTCCCATGGGCCGGCCATATTCTCGGTCCGCTTATCGTCTGGCTGGCCAAGCGCGGCGATTCCCCGGAAATCGACGCCCATGGCAAGGAGTCGCTTAATTTTCAGATCTCGATGTTGATCTACTCGCTGATCGCCGGATTACTTTGTCTTGTGCTCATTGGTTTCGTCCTTCTCGGCATCCTACACATCTTGAATCTTGTCCTCGTCATCATCGCTTCCATTCAAGCCAGTGAAGGCAAGCTCTATCGCTATCCGATCTCGATCCGGCTGATCAAATAGCTGTAGACGCTTCGCTCCGCGAAGCGCGGCGCAGCGTTTTCATGTTCGCGACGTCTTCGGCCAGGTCTTTGCCCTTGGGCGTTTCGAGCACTTTTGGGATTTTGCGCAACCGCCGATCGCGCATGATGGAGCGAAAGGCGTCCAGTCCGATTCGCCCTTTCCCGATGTGTTCATGCCGATCTACGCGTGAACCACGCGTCGTCTTGGAATCGTTTACGTGAATCGCAACAAGGCGATCGAGACCGATCGTCCGGTTAAATTGCGCCAACATTTTTCGCGTCGCGGCTTCGCTGCCAATGTCGTAGCCGGCGGCGAAAACGTGAGCGGTGTCGAGGCAAACGCAAAGCCGTTGCGGTTCGCGCACGCAACGGATGATGTGGGCCAAATGTTCGAATTTGTCGCCCAGGCATGAGCCCTGGCCGGCCGTCGTCTCGAGCGCGATCCGAGTCTTCACTTTCGGAATTCCGGCGAGCACGCGGTCAAGCGAGCCGATGATCTTTTCGAGTCCGGCTTCCTCGCCCGTCCCGAGGTGTGCGCCGGGATGCAAGACGAGAAAAGGCAATTCGAGCTGATCTGCCTGAGCCAACTCTTCCGACAAAGCGCGCAATGAATTCGCGTGAAATTGCGGATTGGTCGCGGCCAGATTGATTAAATAGTTCGCATGGGCAAAAACCGACGCCAGCTCGGCGCGCTGGGCGTGATTGAGAAAGGCGCGAATTTCCTCCTTCACGAACGGTCGCGCGAACCATTGCATATTGTTCTTCACGAAGATCTGCATGGCGTTGCAGTTGATCGAACAGGCGCGTTCGATTGCCCTATGCACCCCGCCGCCGATCGACATGTGGGCGCCGAGGAGAATTTTCGATTGGCGATTGTCGAGTTGCGATTTGGAGCCGGGCGACGCCATTGCTTTAATCGCAAATCGAGAACCTAAAATCGCTTGGGGTGCCACTCCGGTTTCTTCAGGCTTCCTTCACCTTTGTATTCGAAAAGTTTGTAAACTGGCGCAAGTACGACACCGGGGCCTTTCGCATTGATCCGCACGTCAAAATCGAGCTTGTCGTCGAGAAAATGGATGTCGCCATGGCACAGGACGCTGAAAAGTTGTCCGGACATATCGAGATCGTCGGTGTGAATGATTCCGTCGTTGATCGTAAATTTCGCGCCAGCGACGCGCGCAACGCTATAGCCAGCACCCGGCACAATGTGATTGAGGATCTCTGAAATCGGCCCGAAGACAGGAATGGCGAAGACATCGCCATTGGTGACTCCGATTCTTCCAGTGCCACGCATATTGCGTGCGTCGGTGCGCAATCCATCGAAATCATATGCGCCGTTCAACTGTCCGCGCACTGTTCGATAGTGATAGTAGCTGAAATAAAGATTGGTCAGGCGAGGAAAATCGATATCTGTGACGACGACGCTGGCGTGATAACGCGGTTTGTCTTTCGCAAGGGAGATATCGGCGTTGCCGCGCACGTTTCCAGAGAACAGCGCGCCGCGAAGATCGACAATTTGCAACCGGTCGTTTGTGAAAAGAAGTCGCCCGGAGACACGATCGAACGGCAAAGTTTTGCCCAGAAAACCGTACTCCATGCCGTCGGGCGCATCGACCGTGATTTCGAGCAGCGTATTCTTGCCGCCGCGAAACTGGTAAACGCCGTTTGCAGTAATGTCGGGCGGTTGCCGGAATTTATACGGCACAACCGCCTTCCACAGCGTCGGGTCAATCCAAAAAATCGCATCGACGGGACGTACTGATGTTTTGACATTTGCGACGCGGACTTCGTGATTTTTGAAATCGTAGGTGAAAGTTCCGGTGCCAATGCCTTCATCGCGCGTCACGCGGAAGTCGTCGTAAGTGATCGCGCCGTCGCCGAAGTGGATTTTGGCGCTTCCCGAGTTCATCCAGATGCCGCGAAATCGAGTGCGGCCGAGCGCGACGGTGCCCTCGCCTTTCCACGTCGCTGGATGTCGATCCTGGCCGCGGATGGAGAGATGAACGGAGGGCGGACGCTGCCATTCCCATTCGCTGAGGAATTGACTCAGGTCGGGAGGGGCCAATATCCGCAGCGCGCCTGGATTGATTGTGCTCTCGATGTTTAAACGGAAATCCTTTGGCGCATCGAAGAGATCCGCACGGAGCTCACCGCTTTGATGTCTAAGGCGCACATCGCGGAGCAAGGCGCGCTTGCCATCCCAGGAGAAATCGAGGCTCAAATCGGAGAACGGCGCCGTCTTGTAGGCAAGGCTGCCCGCCGCGGCGTGACCGATAATTTTTAACTGCGGATGATCTTGGGCGAAATTTGCCGAACCGGAGATTTCGACCAAGGGCGGCACGTAAAATGTCGCGTCCGCGAGGAAATCGCCCAGCCCGAAGGCATCGAGAAAAGCTTTTAATGCCAGGGTGCTGCGCGCTTGGAAATTCGCGTCACCGCTTTGCCGGCTCCAACTGGCGCGACCGGCAAAGTTTCCGGCGCCATCTGCCCATTCGCATCGAGTGATATTCAGTTCTTGATCGGCCCATTCCGCAGCCACGAACAAGCTCTGCATTTCATAATTGCCGCGCCGCATTCGCTCTCCGCTCAACGTTGCTTCGACGCGCGCACTCTCCATCTCGGCCAAGTCGCCGCTGAATTTCACCTGTAGCCAGGGACGAGCGCCAGGAAATGTGAACTGCCGCACCTCCCCCACCAATCGCTGCAACATCGAGATCCGCTTCTGCCACTCTTCCTCGGAGGTTTGCGGCGATGGCTGATAATTCTCGCGTTTGATTAATTGGCCGGTCGCGGAAATCCGCACTCCGCAAAAAATTCCCTCAGCCTGACTGACGTAAATTTGCTCGGGCGGAAAATAAACGTGAGCGCGGAAATTATTCAGCTGCGCCTTGTCAATCTTTCCTGCGGCGCCCTTGAGTGGCAACGTGATTTGCGCGTTGCGCACGTCGAGGGCGTTAAGAAATGGCTCATGATGGATGAGCGCGGCGTAATTGATGTCGAGTGAGATTTCGCTGATGAGAGCGAGCGTGTTTTCGCGGTTTTTGTAATCGAAGATGCGCACGTCCTTGGCAACCAGGCCGCGGAACGGATCGAGCGTCAGCCGGCGGACGGACGCTTCGACGCCGCGCTTGTGCAGTTCTTCGACGACGCGGGAACGCCATTGCCGGCCAAAGCCCTTCTTGGCCAGATACAATCCACCGCCTGGCAGGGCCGCGACGGCTAGAATAGCCAGCAAACGCAGTGCGCTCACAAAAACGCGGCGCGCGAAAGGCGATTGTCGATCTTGCGCGTGAGCTGGAGTTTGGGATTGTTCGAGAACGGGCGGCATGGAGTTCGTTAAAGCGTTGAAGCGATTGTCGATCTAATGGTTCAACGCTTTAACTCTTTATCGCTTCAACCAACTTATGCTCTCTATTCGCGATCTTCCAGCCCTGAACGCATCGCTCAATCTGGTGAGCACCGTTTTTATCTCGATGGGCTGGTATTTGATCCGGCGTGGCGCGTGGCGGCGGCACATGGCCTGCATGATCACGGCGGTGATTTCATCGACATTTTTTCTGGTTGGTTACATCGTTTATCATGCGCATGTGGGCGAAAAATCGACCCACCTCGCGGCCGGAGGGCTAATCGCGTGGATTTACTTTCCGATGCTCATCTCACACGTTCTGCTCGCCTTCGTCACCCTTCCGCTGGTGATCGTGACACTCGTCCAGGTTTTTCGCCGTCGCTGGGACCGCCATCGGCGCATCGCGCGCTGGACGATTCCGATTTGGCTTTACGTTTCCGTTACAGGCGTGCTCGTTTATCTCATGCTCTACAAATGGTTCCCGCCGCCGAATCTTGCACTTGGCCAGTAGTTGATGTTTGATCAGAAGCCACGGACGCTCTCGGGGCAAATGAAACTATGGTGACGATCGCAACGTTCAACGAGCCGGCCAAGGCGAAGCAACTGAAGGAGCGCTTTCAACAAGCCGGCCTGCGCGCTGACGTTCATAACGAGATGCACCTGCAACAGGTCGCCTTTATGTCAAAGCCACGGGCAAATGTGAAAGTGAAAGTGGAAGAAAAGGATTTCGAGGAGGCACAACACCTCATGGT
>JBAQJG010000718.1:0-3311 GCA_049300145.1 Chthoniobacterales bacterium
ACCGCCCCGATTATTCCAGAGGCAGTAATTCCTTTGCGTTTGCAAATAAGCTATCGCCCTCCATGGCGTCTGCTTTTCGCCAGCTTTGGAACAGGCGCAATCTTTCTGTGTCTGGAGGTGGTTTGGTTCCGGTTCTTGCGCTTGTATGTCGCTTCCTCTTCAACTACCTTTGCCGTAATGCTTGCCGTAGTGCTGGCAGGAATTGGATTTGGCAGCGTGGCTTGGGGTGCGATTCACCGCCGCTCTGGGCGGACCGACCACGTGCTGCCCGTTTTCTTGTTGCTGGCGGCGGTGACAAGCCTTCTTTCATACTTGTTCTTTCCGGGGAGGGCGGTTCAAACGCGTACCGGTTCGTTTGACGTCGCTTGGTGGAATATCGGGCTCGTCTCGCTCGCATTAATGTTTCCCGTCGCGTTTCTCTCGGGAATTCTCTTCCCATCCATCGTTGCATCCGTTCAGGCCAGCGTGGGCGACCGAATGAATAGCACTGGCCTAACGACTCTGTTCAACACGACCGGGGCGGCGGCCGGTCCATTGCTGGCTGGTTTCGCGCTTCTGCCCACGATCGGTTTCCAATGGAGCCTTATATTCTGCTCTGTGGGTTATGCTCTGATCGGGATTCTTGTGAGCGAACGATCGAGTTGGTCATTTCGACGAGCAGTCGGCTTAATCATCATTGGGCTCTCCACGGTCCTGATTCTCATTCTGGCAATTTTCCCATATCACCGCGACGAAGAGCACTTCGCCCATGCCAGCCATTTTTACGAAATGGACGATTATGGGCGCTCGCTCGCGCATCCGATCAAAAAAGTGGAGGGCATCTCCGACACATTCCAATTGCTTCGGCGCGATCTTTTCGGCGAACCGTATTATTACCGGCTGTTGACGAATGCGTTTTCAATGTCGGCCACGAACCCGTACAGCCAGCGCTACATGAGGCTGTTCGCATATCTTCCTTTGGCTTTTCATCCCGAAGCAAGAGATGTGCTGCTTATTTGTTATGGCTGCGGCGTTACGGCAGATGCCTTTGTTCACGAACCGCGTCTTAAGCGGATCGATGTCGTGGACATATCGAAGGAGGTGTTCGATCTCGCTGATTTTTATTCGGGCATTAACTACTCCAATCCGCTGCGCGATCCTCGCGTCACTGCGTTTGTTCAAGACGGCCGCTTTTTCCTCCAGGCCAGCCCGCGGCAGTACGACATTATTTCTGGAGAACCGCCTCCGCCCAAGGTGGCGGGTTCAGTCAATCTCTATACCAGGGAATTTTTTTCGCTCATGCACAGCCGGCTGAAGGAAGGCGGAATCGCGACCTTTTGGCTTCCGATTACCCAGCTCAAAGTGGATGAAACCAAGGCAATCCTCCGTGCGTTTCATAATGCGTTCTCGAACGCGTCGGTCTGGGCCAGCGCCGATCAGGAATGGATCATGATGGGCATCAAGGGTCCGGGGCGCGCAGTGAAGGAAGAAGAGATTCGACGGTTGTGGAACGACCCCGTTACCAGTGCAGATTTGATGCGTATCGGGGTGGAGGTTCCGCAGCAGTTGGCCGCCCTGTTCCTGATGGACGGTGAAGAAATCGATCGCATTACGCATGATGTTGCGCCGCTGACAGATATTTTTCCAAAGCGTCTCTCCGATGCGCGATGGGATGAACAAGCGAGCCACCGCTTCGCCTGGTCCTACATGGAAGCCGCCGCCGCTGTTCACCGATTCCTTTGGTCTCCGCTGATCAACAGGATTTGGCCCGAGACGCTGAACACATCACTTCAGTCACTCTTTATCCTTCGAGAATCGCGTTATTTATCTGAAATAATGGGCAGCAACAAGCTGGCTGAGCTCGATCTTTATCTGCGCCATTCACGTCTGCGAACTCCAGTTCTAGAAGTTCTCTACAGCGATGAATTCCGGCTCTCGATCGCTGAGCGGGTCGCGCTGAATTCCGAGAGCCCGCCCACCGAAACCGTGCCGGATTTGGTTGCCGGAGCGCTGGCTTCGCGGCACGTCAGCGAAGCCATTAGGCTATTGGAAATTGGGAGAAATCGAGGATCGACAGATGTCAACGATATATTGCTGCTCACGTATCTCTACTGCTTGAACGGCAATGTCGGCAAAGCGGAATCGCTGGTCGCCGACAACGCCGAATCGATCAAGAGAGATTGGTTCATCGATTGGCTGTGGGCGAAATTGGAGACGGATTTCGGATTTCGTCCGCCGCACTGATGTAATTTGAGGTTGAAAGGCGCGCTCGCCCGGGAACTGGAATTCCCCAAGACTTTTTTGTAAGGTCAACAATCGTGCGCCGATTCGTTGTCTGCTTCGGGCGCGCACCGCGCCGTTTACCAAAATGAAACTTGGCCATAAAATCAGTAAACTCGCGCAACCGTTGACCTATCGGCGCGCCTGGCGGAGGGCACAACGCTCTATTTTTCGGCTTCCGCTCGAGCCGTTGCGCGCCGGCATCGATGAGGAACGTCTGCGTGAAATTCAGCACCGCTACGCCGACTCTCCCGTAGGGTACGCCAAGTACGCAAATGTTGATCCTTGGTTGAGACTGAATCGCGAACGCGTGCAAGATCTAAAACTTCATCGCTCCGCGCCCAAGCGCGTGCTCGATCTTGGCTGCGGCGGCGGATTCTTTTTGTTCATTCTGAAAAAACTTGGTCACTCTGTCCTGGGTCTCGACATAGACCAAGTGTCGCTTTACGCTGAGTTGCTCAATATTTTCGACGTGCCGCGTGTCGTTTGGAGGATCAGACCATTCGAGCCACTGCCCGATCTCGCGCAAAAATTCGATTGGATCACCGCGTTCTCGATCAATTTTAATCTGGACTATCCGACGGAACGACTCTGGGGCCCAGCCGAATGGGATTTTTTCCTGCGCGATTTGCAGCGACACCTCACGCCCAGCGGCAAGCTCTTTTTCGGGCTCAACCCTACATTCGGCGACGATTACTACACGCCCGAACTGCGCGATTTCTTTCTGCGCCGGGGTGCGGATGTCGAACGCGAACGAATCTTTTTCGATAGAGGAGCGCACTTTTAACCTGACGAGGCGACCGTGCAGTTCCAAATCGAATGCGCGCTCTTGCGCGCATTCGGTGCACGCATCCATTTACAATGGATATCGCAGCCGTTGATGCGATCACCGCTTGGAAACTGTCCGGTCCTCGCAATGAAGTCGAAATTGTCAGCAGTCGGCGCTAAAAAATAATCCGCCAAGCGGCGCATGGATGGCACGCAATCTGCACGTCTTTGCGTATTTCATGAAAAGCGCGCGATCGACTTTGCGTTGCACCGCTGATGAAATT
>JBAQJG010000719.1:0-7270 GCA_049300145.1 Chthoniobacterales bacterium
CTCAACCCGCCTTCGCAAGACTACGGCGCGGCAAGCGTCCAACGTCCAACGTCCAATTCCGGATGGTGGGGGACGTTTTATTTCGCGCTGGCGTTTGCGTTCCTGGCGAAAGGGCCAATCGGCTGGACGCCGCTTTTGACGGTTGAAGCGACAAGGTTTTTCGTACGCGACGCGCAATTAGCGACGCGTTTTAAGTTTGTGCGCGGAATCTTGCTTACGCTCGCGGTCGTCGCGCTTTGGGGAATTCCTGCATTAATTCAAACGCACGGTGAATTTTTGACGATTGGAATTGGCCGGCACGTGATCGGCCGCTCGTTCGGCGCGATGGAAGGACACGGAGCGAATTCGTTAGGTCCGTATCTCCTGCTGCTGCCATTTTATTTCGTGACGGTTTTCGCCAGTTTTCTCCCGTGGTCGATAAAATTGCCGTGGTTGATGCGGAAATTGTGGCGGAAGCAAGAAGCCGGGGTCACCCCGCATGCGCGGGGCTACAGCGGACGAGACAAGATCGATAACTACCTTCTCGCCGGCGCGGGAATAATTTTCATCATTTTCTCGCTTATCAAAACGAAGTTGCCGCATTACACGCTGCCGGCGTTTCCGTTGCTCTCACTTTTGCTCGCGCGACACTGGTTGGAGCAAGGAACGGCGCTTACCCAAGTACCGACGGCAGCTGAAAGACGCCGTTCCTTGTTCAAGCGCACAGCCACGACGAGCGCTTGCCTTTATCTTGTGCTCGCTCTTTTTGTCGCTCCTTTCGGCGCGCGATTCTTTCCGGCCCGTGAACTTTATCGAGAATCGCGCGAGTATTTGCGGCCGGAGATGCAGTTCGGCGCGGTCGATTACAATGAGCCGAGTTTGGTGTGGTATTTTCGCAGCCCCGAAAGCGTTCGGGGCTGGCTGGCGACGCCCGCGCTCCAGCCAGCGAGCGTCCAGCGGTTCATGGAACAAACCGGTCCGCGCTTTGTCGTCCTGCCGACTGATCTTGCGGCTAAAATTTATCCTGTGCTGCCTAACGACTGGAAAAATTTTCGCGTACGCGGTTTCAACATCGCCAAAGGCAAGCGAGTCGATCTCACGCTGATCTTAAAGACAGACTGATGCGTTCGAGACTCAGCTTCAAGTTGTAGCGGCGGTCTATGACCGTCGGTCGAATTGATTAGTGCGACGCTCATAGGGCGCCGCTACAGGTTGGTTTGCAGTTTGCCCGTCGTCTGTTAGGGATTGCCAAAGATGATCACGTTTCTCGATGGGAAACTGACGAGCGCGTTGCCGACGCAGGCGATTGTCGATGTCGGCGGGGTCGGCTACGAAGTTTCTATTCCGCTTTCGAGCTACGACAAACTTCCGGCGGTTGGTCAACGCATTCACATTCTCACTCATCTGGCCGTTCGCGAAGATGCCCACCTGCTTTACGGATTCATGAGCGCAGCGGAGCGGGATTTGTTTCGGTTGCTTGTCAACAACGTCAGCGGAATCGGGCCAAAGCTCGCGCTCGCGGTGCTCAGTGGAATGAGCGTAACCAATTTCAAAGCGGCAGTCGTGAATTCTGACGTCGCATCACTTGCGAGGATCAGTGGCCTCGGAAAGAAAACGGCGGAGCGAATCGTTCTCGAATTGAAAGACAAGCTCGGCGTAGCGGCGGCTTGGGAAGCCGCGAGCGCGACGCACGCGCCCACGCCCGAGCAGGAACGCACGAACGAGGCGGTGCTCGCCTTGATTGCGCTGGGCTACAAACAGATCGATGCGCACAAGGCAGTCCGCGAATTGCAGGAACGCGGTGAAGCGAAATCAGCGGAAGAGCTAGTGAAACTCGCGCTGAAGAGGATGGCGGCGGGCCGCTGAAACGTTTTGCACAAAACGCTCAACGCTCAATGCTCAATTCAGGCAGCTGCACAACTGAGCGTTGGACGTTGAGCGCCTGTCGCGCTGTAGCCTTGCGAAGGCGGGTTGAACGTTGAACGTTTGTTTCCAAATGGTTGTGCAAGACGAAAAGCTCTCCCGGATCCGACACGCCGTTCCGCCTCAAGGTCTTTTCGCAGAAAAGGACTGGCTACTTTCACCCGATCCATTTCCTATCGAGAAAAAATTTCTGACGGAGCTCGAGCAGCTTGGTCATCGCCTCTTCGTTTTTCAGCGCGCTTGTAATCAGCTCTATCAACTGAGCGTTAAAGGCAAACAGCCAGCCTGGGTCGCGCGGTATCTCGACGCGGGCAAACCGCCAAAACTCATCGAGTTTTCGCGGCGAAAAGAAATTCGTGACGATCTTCCGCGCGTGATCCGGCCCGATCTCGTTCTCACCGAGAACGGTTACATCATTGCCGAAATCGACTCCGTCCCTGGTGGAATCGGCTTGACTGGCTGGCTCAACCAAACCTATTCCGCGTTCGACAATGAAATTATCGGCGACACGAATGGAATGCTCGACGGATTTCACAACGTGCTTCCAAACGGTGGCGACATTGTCATTTCACAGGAAGCAGCGACTTATCGGCCGGAGATGGAATGGATCGCCGCGCGATTGAAAGAACGACATCGCGATCTGGAATGGCGAGTGGTGGCGGCGGAAAATTATGAGCCGCAAGATGATCGCGCGGTTTACCGCTTCTTCGAGCTGTTTGATCTGTCGAACATTCCCAACATCGACAACACGCTGCGCGCAAACGCTGAAGGCCGCATCACGATTACGCCGCCGATCAAGCCCTATCTCGAAGAGAAAATGTGGTTCGCCCTCTTTTGGATGCAGCCATTAGGTGAATTCTGGCGGCGCGAACTCGGCGAAAAATATTTCATCAAGCTGCAGGAGGTGATTCCCTACTCATGGCTGCTCGATCCAACTCCACTGCCGCAGCATGCGGTCATTCCGCGCCTGGAGATTCACGACTGGCGAGAAGCGGCCAAGCTGAGTCAGAAAGATCGAGATCTTCTTTTGAAGGTAAGCGGGTTTTCGCCGCTGGGCTGGGGCAGCCGCGGGATTGCGCTCGGCGCCGATCTTCCGCACGCCGAATGGGAGCAGCGCATCGAGCACGCGCTCAAAACATTCGAACAATCGCCCACGATTCTCCAGCGCTTTCACAAAGGCCGCTTATTTGAACATCGATACTGGGATCCGGAGTCCGGAGAGTTAAAAACGATGAAGGGACGCGTTCGCCTTTGCCCGTATTTCTTTGTCGAGCAGGATCGCGTCAAATTGCGGGGCGCGCTCGCGACAATTGTTCCGGCTGACAAGAAATTCTTGCACGGAATGCGCGACGCCATCCTGGTTCCATCGCAGGTGTCGGATAAAGCATAAGCAGCAGAATCGGTGGATCGAGATAATGGCCGATGGCGAATGGATCGAATCGTACGTGCCGGCGCGGCTGGACCGGATGCCGTGGAGCCGGTGGCATTGGCTGATCGTTATCGCGCTCGGCGCGACCTGGATTCTTGATGGCCTCGAAGTCACGCTCGCCGGTTCGTTAGGCGGAATTTTGACGCGTCGCGAAACACTCGGATTAAGCGATGCCCAGGTGGGCGCGAGCGCGACTTTCTATCTTGCGGGCGCAGTGCTCGGCGCGGTCATTTTTGGTTACGGGACCGACCGTCTGGGACGAAAGAGATTGTTTTTCATCACGGTGGCGGTTTATCTCGCCGCCACTGGGTTGACAGCGTTTTCCTGGAGCTTTGCGAGCTACGCTTTTTTTCGCGCGCTCACTGGAGCGGGAATCGGCGGAGAATACGCGGCGATTAATTCGGCGATCGACGAATTGATTCCGGCGCGCGTGCGTGGCCGGGTGGATTTGATGATCAACGGTTCGTACTGGGTTGGCGCCGCGCTTGGATCGGCTGCGACGATCGTGTTACTCGATCCGCGGCGACTGCCGGTGTGGCTGGGTTGGCGTTGCGCGTTTGGAATCGGCGCGACCCTCGGCCTCGTCGTGATCTTTTTCCGCCGATGGATTCCGGAAAGTCCGCGCTGGTTGATGATCCACGGGCGGAATCCCGAAGCGGAGGAAATTGTCGCTGAAGTCGAACGAAGGATCACAGCGCATCCGGAAAAGCTGCCCGCGCACGACGCCCCGCCAACGCGCATTCGTACACGCACCCATACGCCGTTGCGAGAAATTTGGAACGCGATCGTGCACGAACACCGGCGGCGTTCGCTGCTCGGTTTTGTCCTGATGCTGACACAGGCTTTTTTCTATAACGCGATTTTTTTCACCTACACGCTCGTGTTGATGCGGTTTTATGGCGTGCCGGAGGAAAATGTGGGCCGTTATCTATTGCCGTTCGCACTCGGAAATGTGCTTGGGCCACTGCTGCTCGGGCATTTGTTCGACACGATCGGCCGCAAACCGATGATCACAATCACCTATGGTCTCGCTGGAATTTTGTTTGCTTTGACCGCCTGGCTTTTTCATGCCGGCCTCTTGACGGCACAGACGCAAACGCTCGCGTGGACGGTGATTTTCTTTATCGCTTCGGCTGCGGCCAGCTCGGCGTATCTGACAGTAAGCGAGATTTTCCCGCTGGAAATTCGAGCGCTGGCCATTGCAATTTTCTACGCTATCGGGACGCTGGCGGGCGGAGTGGGCGCGCCGGCATTATTCGGATGGATCATCGGCACAGGATCGAGCACAGGGTTGTTTGCCGGATATCTCGTGGCTGCGACGCTGATGCTTCTTGGCGCACTGGTCGAGGCGTGGATCGGCGTCCCGGCCGAACGGCGATCACTCGAGCACATCGCGCCGCCGCTCTCCAGCCGCGAACTGTAGCGGCGCTCTATGAGCGTCGCATTATTTCCCGGAAACGGTCAGCTCGCGTGTGTGAATCGAGCCGGGGGGCGTAAGCTGGCTCGAGTAAAGGTGAAATGACTCCACTTGGACCATTCCAGCATCAAGAGTGACATTCGCTTGCAAGAATTTTCGCATCGCTTGCGAAGAGACATCGCGACAACGCGCGAGCGTGATATGCGGATGGAATGGACGCAAATGCAGTTCGAGGCCAACGGCGAGGGCCGCCTCGGTCACGCGCTTGTGCAATTGAAAAAGGTGCGGATGCCCGCGACCGATACCAATCCAGACAATTTTGGGTGGACCTTTCGGCGGGAACGTCCCAAGGCCAGCTATCGGCAAGAAAAAAAAAGCGCCGAAATGAATCGCGCTAAGTCTTTCGCGAAATTTTGCATCGATATCTTGCGGCACGTCGCCAAAGAAACCGAGCGTGAGATGCATCTGTTCGGCGGCGGTCCACCGGACGCCGCGAATCTGTGGATCAAGATCGACAAGAAACCTTTGGACTGATTGCGGGAAATCGATCGCAACAAATAGACGCTTCGGTTTCACTGAAAATCGACGCCGGCGCGTGAGTCATCGCCACTCGATCCGACCGCCGACGGCAGATACCGATTCACGATTTTCATCGCGTGGCCGAAGAGATTCGGACAAAGCGCGTTCGCCAAGATCAGAGCTCGCGCTGGGATCGGCATTATAAGCGCTGGCTTACCACGGACGCAGGCCGAAATAATTTTGCGTGCGGCATGCTCTGCGGAGATTGATGCCAATGGCAAAGCGCTCGACGCAGCGAACCATTTGTATTCGCGAGCGTGATCGCCCTTGAAATTGGCATGGCCTTGCGATCCGGTGCGCATCATTCCCGGCGTGACCGTGGTGACGAGAATATTTTCACGCGCCAGCTCAGCGCGTAGCGCATCGGACAAACCGGCAAGCGCGAACTTGCTGGCCGTGTATGGCGCCATGTGAGGCACGGCAATTTTGCCGCCGATGGATGAGATATTTACGATCCGTCCGCCGCCACGCCGGCGCATTTCCGGAACGACTTGCGTGATCAAGTCAAATGGCGCCCAAAAATGCAATCGCATTGCTCGCTCGAAGTCCTCGCGCACCATGTGCTCAAGCGGACCGACTTGGATGATACCGGCATTGTTAATCAAGATATCGATCGTGCCGAAGCGGTTGATTGTTTCTTGAACGGCGGCCTCGATTTTTGGGCGCTCGAGCAGGTCACACGAAATCGTCAGTACTTCGCCGCCGCGACCCGCGAGATCGGATTCGGCACGCGCTAGCTCATCGGCGTCGCGCGCGATCAGCGCGACATTCGCGCCAGCTCGGCAAAGTTTTTGCGCGATGATCAGACCCAAACCGCGGGATCCGCCGGTAATCAAGGCAACTTTGTTCCGCAAAGAGAACCGGCCCATTGTTGAAACGTCCAACGTCCAACCCGCCTTCGCAAGGCTTCCGCCTACGCCCGCTACGGCGTGACAAGCCGGCGCGGCAGGCGTCCAACGTTGAAATAAAAGATGTCGGTCTAACCGTGTCGTCGATTGAAGCGCGCGACCTCACGCGCCGTCTCGCGATCAATCGCGCGCTTTTTTAAGTCAGCGCGCTTGTCGTGAGCGACTTTGCCCTGGGCGACGCCGAGCTCGGCTTTCAGCTTCCCATTCTTCCAGTACAGTTTCAGAACGACAAGCGCGCGACCTGCAACCTGTGTTTCGCCGTAGAGTTTATCGATCTCCTGGCGATGTAACAGAAGTTTGCGAACGCGTTTCGCCGCCGGAATTTCGTGACTGGCGCGTTCGTACGGTTGAATGTCGGCGTTGTGAAGAAAGGCTTCACCCTTCTCGATGCGGGCGAAGGCGTCGCTAATGTTTGCTTTGCCAGCGCGGATCGATTTGACCTCGCTGCCTTTCAACTCGAGGCCGGCTTCGTAGCGCTCGAGAATGTGAAAATCGCGCAACGCCTTGCGATTAAGGATCGACTCGGCCGCCATAATCGCGTCCGGAAGGCGATGAAAAACTTACGCGCCGTTGGAAGGACCCTGAAGCGATTCGTAAGTGAGCTTGCCAGCGATGATTTCCTTGAGTGCGATGTCAGTGAGGGAAGCGCGCGGACCTGCCTCCACCATGGGCCGATGTCCCAAGCCAAGCTGACGCACTCGTTTGGAGACGACATTGATCAGGAGTTGCTGATTGGGAATGACTTGGGCTGCTTCCTGAAGGAGTTGAGTCGTCATATTGCGCAAGGAACGGACGGGACGGAATGCTTCCGTCGGGAATTGAAGAATGGTCGGCGAGTCGCTCACGAGAGCAGGCGAAAGAACGAGTGGAGCGACCATGGCAACGAAAAGCGAATCGTGACTTTGCCGGCGGCGCGCCGGCTTGTCAAACAGATTTTGTTAAGTGCTTGCCAGGAGCGTGGAAATACGCGAAGTAAAGCGCGGCCGAAGGAAATCTGCGGCCGTCAATTTGCGCTGTGGCTCAGCTTGGTAGAGC
>JBAQJG010000720.1:0-5059 GCA_049300145.1 Chthoniobacterales bacterium
CCTTTAGGTCGGCGATGCTCGCGAGCTTCGTCAGGATTTCATCCTGAATGCCGTCGGCGAAATAAGCCGCTTTCTTGTCGTCGCTCAGATTTTCAAACGGCAGCACCGCGATTGACTTGTCGATCTTGCGCGCCGACGCGCGTGGCAACAGAAAGAATCCGGCGGCTGCAGAAATGACCACCCCTGTCGCGACCAGCATGATAACGTTGCGACGTCGATGGGCACCGGGTGCAGACGGAGTCGGGGTCGCGCGAATTCCCTGCGGCGTAACGTCGTAGGCCCAGGCCAGGATTAATGAAATCGGAAACCCGATCAGCAGCAGCACGACGACCAAGCGAAACGTCCAGTTCGGCAATTCCCACGCCGGGAAAACGGCCGAGCCGATTTGAATGATAAATCCGGCCGCGATGATGTAGGCCGCCGCCACCCGATAAACTTTTCGCCGCTGCACTTCCTCAAAGAAGCCATTCATAACGAAGAAGGAATTTCGGTTCGCCGCGACTATATCTCAACCGCGAAGGTTAGACACGAAAATGATGCCGGCTGTTCACTTTACACCGGTCGCGAACACCGTCTGAAATTGGGGGCTCTGCTTTTCGCGCGCGACCACGCTGATTTCGATCTCGTGAAAACCAGTTCTTTCCAGAAGTTCGTGCAACCGCACTTCGCTGAAACCCAGCCAGTGATCGGCATAAAGCTCGCGCGCTTTCTCGAAACGGTGACTGAGTAAATCGAGCACGACGATTCGCCCATTCTTTTTTAAAATGCGATGCGCAGACTGGATCGCGCGTTCCGGCTTGATCGCGTGATGCAGCGCTTGGCTCAAAATGGCAAGATCGACACTGTTCTTCGCGATCGGGGGCTCCTCGATGTCGCCGAGCCGATATTCGAGATTCTTAAAGCCGTGTTTCCTGGCCAGTTTCGATCCGAACTCAACCATCTTGGGCGAGTTATCAATGGCGATGACCTTGCGCGCCGTTTTTGCCAGCAACTGGGAGAGCGTTCCTTCACCGGCGCCAAGATCGGCCACCGTGAGCGGTGGCAGCAACGTGATCAACGTATGCGCGAGCGCCTGCCACGAACGGCCGGGAACATAACTCCGTCCGAATTTGCCGGCCAGTTCATCGAAATATTCGCGTGCTTTGTCCTGGCGTTTGCGCAAGGTGACTTTGAGCGCAGTGCGATCGCGGGCTGTTTCCGGCACTTCGCGGGCCAGGATTTGCATCAGCTCGGGGATCGGTCCGCGCGCCGACTTGCGCTCCTCTTTCTTAGTCAAGCCGTAGTAAACGTTTTTCCCGGCGCGCCGGTCCGCCACCGCACCCGCTCGCTTCAATTGCGCGAGATGACTGGAGATGCGCGATTGGCCCATGCCGAGAATGTCCTGTAATTCGGCCACGGAAAGTTCCTCTTGCTCAAGCAACAAAAGCAGCCGCAACCGAGTTGGGTCCGCCAGCAGGCGCAGGAAATTAATGGTTGACGCCATGGTAACGTCCAACGATATATCGACGTATCATGATCGGTCAATATGTCTTGCGACGACGTTACATCGTTAAACGTTAAATCGTTACAACCGCTGGACGTGTCTCTCGGCTAATCCAATTTAACCCTGGAACTCCTTTAACGAATCACCTATTCAGCCATGTCGCACCGTTACATCTTTTCCTCTGAATCCGTCACCGAAGGTCATCCCGATAAAGTCTGCGACACGATCAGCGATTACATTCTCGACGCCTGTCTCGAACAGGACCCGCTCAGTCGCGTCGCTTGCGAGACACTCGCCAAAGGCAATCTCGTCGTATTAGCCGGTGAGATTACAAGCAACGCGAAGTTTGATTTCGAAGAGCGCGTTCGCGAGGCGGTTCGCAGCATTGGATATGTGAACGGCGATTGCATTTTTCACGCCGATACCTGCCGGGTGATGTGCGAAATGAGTGAGCAATCCCGCGACATTAAACAAGGTGTCGATGAGGCCGCAGCCGAAGGCAAAGGCACAGCCGAGCAAGGCGCCGGCGACCAGGGATTGATGTTTGGCTTTGCCTGCAACGAAACCGCGGAGCTCATGCCTGCTCCAATTTCCTTCGCCCATAAACTCGGCCGCGAGCTGACCCGGTTGCGCAAGGCCGGTGAGATTCCTTGGCTGCGGCCCGACGCCAAGACGCAAGTCTCCATCGAATACGACGGCCACAAACCGGTAAGAGTTACTACGGTAGTTGTCTCTTCGCAGCATGCAGCGGACGTCAAACAAAAAGAAATCCGCGAGACGTTGCTCGAGCTTCTGATTAAAAAAGTAATGCCGCCTGAATGGCTGGATGAAAAGACAACCTATTTGATTAATCCGACCGGGCGTTTTGTCATCGGCGGTCCGGAAGGTGATGCAGGAATCACCGGACGGAAAATTATTGTCGATTCTTACGGTGGCATGGGACGCCACGGCGGCGGTGCATTTTCCGGAAAGGATCCGAGCAAGGTCGACCGCAGCGCAGCCTACATGGGGCGATGGGTCGCGAAAAACGTGGTCGCCTCCGGCCTGGCCGATCGATGCGAAGTGCAGTTCGCCTACGCCATTGGTCATCCCGAACCGGTCAGTGTCAGCATTGACACCTTCTGCACCGGAAAAGTGGATGACGAGAAACTGGAGCGCGCCGTTTGCGAGGTTTTCAATTTCAAGCCCGCCGAGATCATCAAGCAGCTCAACTTGCTCCGCCCGATTTATCGCAAGACAACTAACTACGGACATTTTGGTCGCGTGGACGATCTCGACGCCATCACTTGGGAACGAACGGACAAGGCCGACGCGCTGAGAAAAGCGGCGAAATAGATTTTATGAGCAGCACGACAACGCAAACAGAAAAGAAACAGGATTACAAAATCCGCGACATCAATCTGGCTGATTGGGGCCGGAAAGAGATCGCTATCGCGGAAAAAGAAATGCCGGGGTTGATGGCGATCCGGGAAAAATATGCGCCGGGCAAACCGCTCGCCGGTGTGCGCGTGACCGGTTCATTGCACATGACGATTCAGACGGCGGTGCTCATCGATACACTTGTCGATCTTGGCGCGAGTGTCCGCTGGGCGAGCTGCAATATTTTTTCGACGCAAGATCACGCCGCGGCGGCCATTGCGAAGTCAGGCGTCCCCGTCTTCGCGTGGAAAGGCGAGAGTCTTGAAGATTATTGGTGGTGCACGTATCAGGCCATCTCGCATCCCGACGGCAAAGGTCCCCAACTGGTGGTCGATGACGGAGGTGACGCCACGTTGCTCATCCACAAAGGCTACGAGCTGGAGGAAGGCAGCGATTGGGCGAAGACCAAGTCCGCGAATAAGGAGGAGCAGGTCATCAAAGATTTGTTGCTCGAGGTTCAGCGCGACAATCCGTTTCGCTGGCACGAGATCGTCAAGGAATGGCGTGGTATTTCGGAAGAAACGACGACCGGCGTGCATCGCCTTTATAAAATGCATCAGGAGAACCACCTGCTCGTTCCCGCGATCAATGTGAACGACTCGGTCACCAAATCAAAATTCGACAATCTCTACGGTTGTCGGCATTCGCTGGTTGATGGATTGAATCGCGCGCTCGACGTCATGCTGGCCGGGAAAGTCGCGGTTGTATGCGGCTATGGCGATGTCGGTAAAGGTTGCGCGCAATCACTGCGCGGGCAGGGCGCGCGAGTTGTCATCACCGAGATCGATCCGATTAACGCGTTGCAGGCTGCAATGGAAGGCTACGAAGTCACGAGCATCGAAGAGACGCTCGGCCGTGGTGACGTTTACGTTGCCGCCACCGGCAACATCGACATCATCACACTCGATCATATGCAGCGGATGAAAGATCAGGCGATCGTTTGCAACATCGGCCACTTCGACAACGAGATTCAGGTCGATCCGCTCAACGCTGCGCCCGGCGTGAAGAAAACGAGCATCAAGCCGCAGGTAGATAAATACACGTTCCCCGACGGCCATGAAATTTTCCTTCTCGCCGAAGGCCGACTCGTGAATCTCGGTTGCGGGATGGGTCATCCGAGCTTTGTCATGTCGAACTCATTCTCGAATCAAGTGCTGGCGCAGCTCGATCTTTGGAGGAATCGAGATACCTACAAAGCCGGCGTTTACGTTTTATCCAAGAAACTCGACGAAGAAGTTGCGCGCCTCCATTTGGAAAAGATCGGCGTCAAGCTCACCAAGCTCACGCAACAACAGGCCAGTTACCTAGGCGTTCCGATCGACGGCCCGTTCAAGTCAGAGCACTATCGGTACTGAGAGTTCGTCGATCTCGAGTCGTTTGATTTTAGCGCGTTCAATTAGACGTCCAAGGCTCAAGCTGCAACTTCGTCGATTGAACATCGACAATTATATCACCGTCACGCTGACGGCGTCACTCAGTAGGCCGACTTCCTTTCCGTCAATGACGGCGCGAGCCGTATAAGTGAGTTGGCCGGATCTACCGGGGGTAGTGTCGATGGCGGGTGTGCGCATGAAAAAGCCGACCTTTTGCGGAGATTTTTCGCCTTTGCGTTGACGGTACAAATTAATTCCGGAAACTTCCCCGCCGGCTTTGCGAAATGGAATCGTGACGGTCGGTCCTGTTTGGCGCGGCCGGCCCAGCTCCGCGTTGTATTTTTTAGCGTCAAACTTCGTTTCCGAAACAACCTTCAGCTGTTTGCCGATCTCATCCGTATAAGCGTTGTAGCGTTTGATTCGCTCCACCCGTGCCTGCCGGCGGGTATCGATCCCGGGGCGGACCGCGGTGGGAGCTCTACTTCCGGCGGGAAGATCCACATATTCGCCGGACGATTGTCCTGAGAGCACGGCGTTCGCCGCGTGCCCCGGATCGGAATCGATTTCGGGCCCGAGCGTTTGCAAGATGTGGACGGCGTATTTGGAATCGTTCACCGCATTCGTGATCTCGGCATCGGTGAATCCGAGATCCTTTCCAACCTTCGGAAATTCTTTTGCGAAATTGCTGTGCCAGTCGATCCGACCGGCCCGGTCGGTTGGGTAATAGGATTTGCTCATAGGTGAAACGGTGTTGCCAGCTTGATAATGCCGCCACGTCGTGCCC
>JBAQJG010000721.1:0-7120 GCA_049300145.1 Chthoniobacterales bacterium
GCATTTAGCTCTGCACGGCAATCGTGCAGCCGGCAGGCGTGCGTAATCTCCCGTGGAAGCTTGCAGGCAAAACGAAAGGCGGCCGGTGTGGTGTCGAGCCAACGGCCGGCGATGTTTTCCGCCGGGGCACCATAAAAGGTCGAGTCGATTTCGACTGCCGGAAAATACCGGGCGTAAAATTCGAGCCAGTGAGACTCCGGCAAGTCCGGCGGATAGAAAGCCCCACGCCACTCGTCAAAACTCCACGCGCTCGCGCCGATGCGAATTTTCTGTTGATCGGTCAGATTCAATCGAGGAGGAGATTAATCTAAACCGCGCGCTGCGGAAAGACGGCGATGTAGTCCAGGTTGGAGGCGTTTGGGACATCCAGCAAAACGTGCAACCGATCGACCCAACAATCTAAAGAGTGAAATCGGATGGTTTTTCGCCTGTTGCTCAACTTGACGGAACCGATAACTTAACTACCCTGCCAAACTCCATGGACCTCCGAGTTCCTCTTTTTTCTTTTCTCGTCTCCGCCAGCCTCGCTTTTTCCCAGTTGAGCATGGCCTCGGTGATCTTTAAGCCAGGAGAAAAAGCCAAGTACGTGGCGCCGGGCGAGGAAGAGATGAGCGGAAAAGCCGAGGAGCTGTTTCATCTCGGGCAGACCGCAGAAAAAGAGGGCAACCTGAAGCGAGCGATCCGGGCCTACAGGATGCTCGTGCAACGCTATCCCAAAGATGCGCTCGCGCCGGGTGCGCTTTTTCGCGCTTCCGAACTCCAGGAGCAAACGCATAATTATATCGTAGCGGCGCAGTGGTTTAGCGTCCTGGTGGAAAAATATCCCAGCAGCCCGCACTTTGAGGAAGCAATCGAAGCTCAATTTCGCATTGGCCAAATGTATCTGGCGGGGAAAAAGTTGAAGTTTCTTGGCATTCCGCTCGCCTCATCGATGGACCGCGCGGTGGAGGTCTTTGCGGCGGTCGTCCGGACAGCGCCTTACGGAAAGTACACGGCCCGCGCGCAGTTTGATATTGGGCTCGCGCGCGAGAAGCAGGGCTTGAACGACGCGGCCCTCCAGGCCTACGAAGCAGTGGTCGACAAGTTTCCGGACGAGCCGGTCGCGGCGGATGCGCAATATCAGATCGGGTACATCTGGTTTACGGCTGCGCGAACTGGGACAAAGGATTTAGCCGCCACGACAAACGCCAAGATTGCTTTCCAGGATTTTCTCTTTCGTTATCCGAACAGCGAGAAAGTAGCGCAAACGCGCGCGAACCTGCAATTACTTGAACGCAAGCAGACGGCAACCTCCTTCAACGTGGCGAAGTTTTACGACAAACAGAAGAATTATCGCGCCGCCGTCATCTATTATAATGAGGTGATCCGACAAGAGCCGGGCTCGACGGAAAGCGAGCGGGCTAAGAAAAGGATCGACCAACTGCGCGCGAAGTTTGGTGAGGCAGTTCTTCAGCCGCTTGTTGCCGCGGCTGATGCGTCTAAGAAGAAGACGAGCACGCACGAAGGGCAAACGGCCAAAAGCGGGTCGGCAATGCGCGGCTCGTCGAATGATGAGGCGCCGTTGCCATCACCGGAGACCGATCTAGCTCTGCCGCCGCCGGCTTCCCTCGCGCCCGATACGACAACGGCTCCGGAGCCTTCGCCGAGTCCCGCAGCCAGCGCAACATCAGAGGCGTCTCCGGCGCCGGAAGCATCGGCTTCACCCCAAGCGTCCGCCTCGCCGGCGCCGTGAAAGCATTATTCGCAGTAGCGCTCGGTTCTTTCTGCTTGAGTAGTTGCCTGGGCTATCACATCGGGCCAGTTAAGCCATATTACGTCCGCGACGTTCACACGATCGCGGTTCCCACTTTCAAAAACAAAACTCTCATCCCTCGTATGGAAGTGCTGGTGACAGGCACGGTGATCAAGCAGTTCCAACAAGACGGGACTTTCCAAATTGCCAGCGGCGGAAACGGCGATGCCACCTTAAAAGGCGAAATCACTGGCATCGATCGGTATCCGGCGCGCGTCCTGAGTGCAAACGTGCTCGCGACGACCGAATTCAATTTGGTCATGCATCTGAAATACTCCCTCCTCGGGCGGGACGGAAAGCTGCTGGCCTCGGGTGAAACCATTGGAACGACCAGCTTTTTTGTCAGCACAGACGTGACCACCGACGAACGGCAAGCGCTGCCGCTCGCCACGGAGGACCTCGCCACGCGATTAGTCAGCCAGTTGAGTGAGGGCTGGTGATGCTCGATGAAGGGTAATGAAAAACTTTGGTCTATCCTCAACGACAAGCTCGACACTCTGTGCGCCAGCAACCGCCTGCCTGAAGCAATCCGCGTTGCAGAAACGGCTCTCGAGGTTGCCAAGCGTACTTTCGCCGACGACGAAAGCGCCCTGGCATTAAGTTACGAAAAACTAGGGCAGCTTTTCGATCAACGCGGCGATCGCGCCGCCGCGAGGTCACTTCTCTCCAAGGCATATGCGATCCTGGAAAAGGCAAGCCCGGTAGATCAGCGCGCTCTGTACCGTTCTGCCCGCCGGCTTGCCTTTTTGTGCGATAACCTCGGTCAGTCGGAAGAAGCAATCCGATTCTACGAAAAAGCGATCGCGATCGGCACTCAACTTGATAACCTGCCTTACTCGGACCTCGGCACCATGTTAAACAACGTCGCGCTCATTCTTCGCAAGTCGGGACGCCAAAAGGCGGCGGAGCCATATTATTTGCGCGCCCTGCAAATTTACGAAAAGCAGCTGGGCCCCGATCATGCGGATGTGGCTTCCGTGCTCAATAATCTGGCTGTGTTTTACACCAACGAGCGTCGTTACTCCGAGGCGGAGAAAATCCACCTTCGCGCGTTGGGCATTCGGGAGAGGGTGCATCCCCCCGCTCATCCGGACATTGCGCAATCAAAATGTAACCTGGCGGTGGTCTATCACTCCCGCGGCGATTACGCGAGGGCGGCGGAGCTCTACCGCGCTTCGCTCAAGAACTGGGAGGAGGCGACCGATAAGCCACCCGAAGATTACGAGATTGTCGCGTCGAACTACGCCGACTTGCTGCGTTCTCTCGGCAAAGCACGCAAGGCGCATCAACTGGAAGTTCGTGCGCGCAAGAAACGCCGCGGCTAATGATTTGGTAGGAGGTTGTGCGAAACGCCACCAAGACCCACATGGCCGCTTTGACCTTGCGGCCCTTCAGCGCGTGCGCATTTTAGAAACCGCTGCTTATTGCTCGCGTGGCGGAACTGGCAGACGCGTACGGCTCAGGACCGTATGGGGCAACCCGTGGAGGTTCGAGTCCTCTCGCGAGCACGTCGGCTATTTTAAAGGCGATGTACCTTTGAGCTTACTTGCCCCCAGCGGCTCTTCTTCTCGCCGCCCATCGGGCTTTCATCAGTTGGGAAAGCCTCCTCCGCCCCGCAGCGGTGAGTCCGCCCTTTTTCTTGACTGCGGTTCTTCGGCCCACTTTCGTGCCCGCCTTTTGTCGAGCCCAGCGAGCTCGGGCGGCAGCCGCCAACTTGGCGCGAGTGGTCGCCGAAATTCTTCGTCGGCCGCCGGCGGATGTTGAATGTGCTGGAGCGCTGCCAAGCATTGAAGCAAGGCGTCTTTCCAGAGTATCGATTTGCCGGCGAATAGAGACGGCTTCTTCCAAAGATTTAAGAGATAAGTCCATGCGCCTTCACATAGCCGGAGTTGGACAGAATGGCAAACATCTTTTTTCTAGCTAACGAGATGGCGCCTTTAAGCTTGATCTGGAGTAGTATGTCGGATGTTGGATGTTCGACCTTGAGCGCTTGAACCAACCAGCTATCGAAACGCAGCCGGAGCGGGTCCAACGGATGTTTGGATCAATTGCCCGCCGCTACGATCTTGCCAACCATCTGCTTAGTTGCGGCGCTGATTTTTATTGGCGAAACCGCGCCGCGGAAATCGTGGCCAACTGGCGCTCGAATAAAGTTGTCGATCTCGCTACCGGCACGGGAGATCTCGCGCTCGCCATTGCGAAAAAATTGCCGAGCGCGGAAATCACGGGCGTCGATTTTTCCGAAGAGATGCTAGCCGTCGCGCACCGAAAAGGATTACGCAAAACCATCGTGGCCGATGCCATGCGATTGCCATTCGCGGATTCTTCGTTCGATTGCGCGACGGTCGCCTTCGGTTTGCGCAACATGGAAGACTGGGGCGCCGCCCTGCGCGAAATGTCGCGCGTCCTCAACGCAAATGGCCATTTGCTCGTCCTCGAGTTTTCCCTGCCGCAATTGCCGATCTTGCGCGCGGTTTACCGTTTTTATTTGCATGGCTGTCTGCCTCTCCTCGGATCGTTTCTCACGCAGCAAAAACGCGCTTACGATTATCTCGGCGGATCGATTGAAGAATTTCCGAGCGATGGTGCGATGGTTCGATTAATCGAATCGAGCGGCTTCGCTAATGCGACGGCCGAGCCGCTCACCGGCGGCATCGCCACGATTTACATCGCGATAAGAAAACAGCCACTGTAGTCGCTACTCTCTGGGCAACGCGACGCGTGTGAACTGACTCGCGCGCGCCGCGGCGAACGGCCACGGCTTTCGCCTAACGAGTTGCGCTCGGCGTGACGCTCGCCGAGACCGCGGGCGAAGGCTCAACCGGCTTCACGAGCGGCAGGCACAGCGCGTTCAAGTCCGGATTGCTGATCACAAAAGTCCCTTCGCCTTCGTCCACTCGTGCGAACCACATGCCATCCGGGGCTGCGCCGCCGACCGTCAATTTGTGCGGCGCTTTATCGTCAGGCGACGTCGTAAAGGTAATGATGAGGTGCGGTTTCTCGAACTCATGTTGCGGCGTGGTCGAGCCAACCCAGCGCACCGCGTGCAACATCGACAGCGTGCTGAGTAGCGATTGGACGTTTACCTGGTCGATCCCGCCGGCGCCTTTTACCCAACTCCACTGGTTGTTTGCGCCTCGCACGAGCGACAACTCTTTGTCGGTCACGACGCTGAAACGGTGGATTTGTTCCGGCTTGAATTTGAAGATCGATAGCTCCTGCCACTGCAACGGGTCGGTGAAAATTTGATCGAGCAAACTGCGACGCGCTGCCACGATAAACGGCTCATCGCTGAGACGCACGTAAACGTAGTCGCGATCCACTTTTCCAAACGCGATTGTGGCGAAGGGACGTTCGCCTGCTTTGGTTTCAGCCGTGTTCTCAGATGCAAACGAACCGAAAGTCAATTGTAACTGCGGCTTGTCCAGACCGTACTTCGGCAAATCGGAAGCGACCTCTTCAACAAATTTTGTTACCTGCTCGTTTTGCAGAGTGTCGATCAAGCGGCGGACTTCGCTCGAATTTGCCGGGGCATTCTTGCGGCTGGCGATTGTCCAGTTTTCCTCTTTCCGTGCCAGGACGGTCTTGCCTTTGCCCGGCGCATCGATCGTGATCCGGTCGAGAATGTTTGTGTCAATGCGAACAAGATGCCGGTCTCGCACGTCATTGGGCTTGGTGTTGAGAATCTCTTCGATCTTTTTCGGGAGCGTGTAAACAAAAGCGCGCGCCGAGAACCGGACATACACCTGATCCTTTTCCTTTTCCGGAACGCCGCCGATCTGCAACACCTGGCCTTGCTCGCCACGAGACGAGTCCGTCCGAGCAGCGGACTTGTCCTCCTGGGCAAAGAGCGTGATCGATCCGCGGGGCTCGGCCAAGCCGTACGGATGCAGATCGCCGCGATCATCGGCCACAAATTGTTGAATACGCGCCGTTGTAACTTGCGCGATCAGGTCAGCAATCTTTTGATCGTCACCCCGCGCGCGCAGCGGCTTCGTAATTTCCCAATGATCGCTTTTTTTCTGTAGTTCCATCTCACCGGTGGGCGTCTTCAGCACGACCCTCGAGACCTGCGCGGTGATTAAGTCGGTTAATTTCCTGTCGCGAAATTCCGCCGGCTTTTTCTCGACCTCCTTCTTGATTGATTGGGCGGCGAGAAATGTCTCCTTTGAGTTTCCCAGGCGCACATACATCTTGCCTTCTAGCGCTGCGTCTTTGCCGAACAAGATCTCCGGTGGTGCATCCTTTCCGCGCAACTTCAACCGGAGCTTCGGTTTGCTCAGGCCGTATTCGTTCAGCTTACTCTTGTCCGCCTCCGATTCTTTCGCCGGGATGGTCGCGTCTTTCTGCCAGTTCTCGAGATTGAGGAGGAGATTCTCGATCAAAGAGCTGTCGGCCTGGTCCTTGATCGGCGTTTCCAGGCGCCATTTCTTATCCCGGCGGCGGAGCTCAATCTTATCGTCGCCATTTTGGATCACGATCCCGTCGATTTTTTCGCGACTGAAATTGATAACGTTCTGAGCCTGGCGTTTTGCCTCCTCGGTCGTCGGCGCTTCGCGCTCGTAAAAGAACATGTAAGCGAAAACCGCCCCTGTGATAGCCAGAAGAATCAGCGTCGTCTTCGACTTCATGGCGATCGGACCGATTCGTTAGGCGCGGCGGCGCCACCAGACTGCGCCGCCGATGACCGCCGGGACCAGCGGCAGCAACACCAGGATAATCCAGCGCAGATTGCGTAATGCGTCTTCGTTGAGACTGAAGGTGAGCGTCTTGGGAACTTTCGGCGCAATGCCGATGAGCTGCTCGCGACTGAGCAACCAGTTCACGCTGCCGGAAATGAAATCGAGTGCCTGCTGGTCTTGCGTGAGTGCGTTGTCTTGAATGAACGTGGCATTGCTTACCACCACCATGCGCGCCGAATTTACCTGCACGCGCTCGTCCGCGCTGGCGCCTTTTTCGATCGATACACCTATCGTTAATGGCGTGCCGGGATTGCGCTTAGCATCGACCTGAAGTTTGGCCTGATCGTTCGAATCGTAATCTGTCTCGGCAAAATAGCCTTTCTCCGCCTGAATCAGCGGCTCGAGCCGAATGTTGGCCGCGCGCACGCGTTCGGGCTCGAGTGTGAGCGAGGAGGTGCCCCCAAAAAACAGCGCGCGCACGTCAGCCAGCCGTTTCGTGATCGGGCTCCCGCCCAAAAAATGCGCTTGCACATCGCGGGTGAGCGCAACCTCCTGAATTCCGGTGCGCAGAAAAACCATCAGCCGGTCGTCATTTGCCTTCACGCCGAGCTCGTTGAGAAAAGTGTTGAGTTTCGGAGTTTTCGCC
>JBAQJG010000722.1:0-9769 GCA_049300145.1 Chthoniobacterales bacterium
GGAGGAGTTCCGCGATCTATGCCTGACGAACCAGACGCACAAGAAAAAGAAAGTCCACAATCATCCCAAGAGATTCAGATTCCACCAATCTCGAAGCAGACAGCCGGTGCCGTGGCCGGCGCTGCGATCGGCAGTGTGGCCGGCCCGGTCGGCGCGGTCGTGGGTGGAGTCGTCGGTGCTCTCGCAGGAAAAGCCGCCGCCAGCGGCCGGCCAATCGTTTCTCCAGTTAGGAAGAGCGTCGCCAAGGTCGTTAAACGCGCCAAATCGCGTCCCGCAAAAAAGCGTCCCCGCAGTAAGGCGGCAAAGAAAAGACCAGCACGGCGATCGGCTGCCACAAAATCGCGGAAACGTGCGGTCCGCGGCGGACGACCAGTACGGCGATCGGTTGCCGCAAAATCGCGGAAACGTGCCGTCCGCGGCGGACGAACAACAAAAAGGCGCCGAAGATCGAAATCTTCGCGCGGTCGTCGGAAGCGGCGCCGCTAGAGCGGCGGGGAACATAGACTTGCACTTGTAGTCTGTGCGCCCAGCGGAAGCGGAGTTCCACTCCGCTTGCTTGAAGGTTCAGCAAGGACTGGGCAGGGCTGGATTCGAACCAGCGAAGGCGTAAAGCCAGCAGATTTACAGTCTGCCCCGTTTGGCCACTCCGGAACCTACCCTCGCTTGCGAGCGTTGATATAGGCTGGCGCCGTGCGCGTCGCAAGTAATTGTCGATTTTTACTCGAAGAACTCGGCGATCGTGCCGACCACATAGCGCTGCGCCTCGCGCGAGATCTCGGGATAGATTGGCAACGCCAGCGTCTCGCGAGCAGCCCGTTCGGTCTCAGGCAGATCGCCTTTTTTGTAACCGAGATAAGAAAAACATTTCTGCTCATGCAATCCGAGCGGGTAATAAATCGCAGTGTCGATCTCGCGCTTCGCCAGCTGCTCGCGCAACTGGTCGCGCTTCGCCGTGCGGATGACATATTGATGATAGATGTGATGATTTGTTAGGCCACGATGGCGATACGGTTCGGCAGGGAGCGCAATTCGTTTCGTTAGGTCGCGACGCGTAAATTCTTCGCGATAAAAATCCGCCGCCGCACGGCGGGCCGCCGACCAGGACTCCAGGTGCGGCAGCTTCACCTTAAGGATGGCTGCCTGCATTTCATCGAGGCGAAAATTGCCGCCGATAACCTGATGGTAATAACGCGGCTCCATCCCGTGCTGCCGGACCACGCGCAATCGCGCTGCCAACTCTTCCTCTCGGCAAACAATCATGCCGGCGTCTCCGGCCGCGCCGAGATTTTTCGACGGATAAAAGCTGAAGTAACCCACCTCACCCATCGCTCCTGCTTTCGCGGTTCTTTCACCGAGGAGGTATTCCGCTCCGATCGCCTGGGCCGCGTCCTCGATGACGTCCACTTGATAGCGTTCCGAAATCTCATGAATTGCGTCCATCTCGCAGCACAGACCGAACAAATGGACGGGAACGATCGCGCGGATTTTTTCTCCGCTGTTAGTCTTCAATCCTCCCTTGGCATTTGCCTGGCAATTTTCTGTGACGTAGCGCTGAATCTCTGCCGGCGAGATGTTGCAAGTCGCGGGATCGATATCGACGAAGACCGGCCTGGCTCCGACGCGCGCAATACACCCGGCGGTGGCAAAGAACGTGTAAGCGGTCGTGATGACGGCATCACCGCGGCCGATTTTGAGCGCCATCAAGATCGCCAGGAGCGCATCCGTCCCGGATGAAACGCCGATGGCATGCGGCGCGCCGCAATGGGCGCAGATCGCTCTCTCGAACGCTTCCACTTGCGGGCCGAGGATGAAACGTTGGCTGGCCAAGACCGCGTCGATCTCGGTCCGAATTGGCTCGGCCAGCGTCCGGTATTGTTCGGTTAAATCGAGCAGCGGCACGCGCATGGCCCGAAAAGCATGGCAGTTTCGTTCCGCGGTTCAATCCGAAGTTTGTGCGAGGTTACGCAACGTTGACCGGCGAGTTTGGCTAAGTTATCGTGTCGCTCATGGCGTTGATACGCGGACTCTTTTGGCTCGTACTTTTTGTTTTCTTTACCTTTTGCTTCATCGTCCTCTTCGAGTACGGCCCGCATGACTTCATGAACGGGTTCCAAAAGGAAGCTGCGCGTGTAAAAGCGTTCGTCGTTCAGCAAACGGACAAAACCGAAAAGCCGAAGAAATAAGGCCCCGGGGGCGATTAGCGAATCAATCCACGAACTCCACTTCGACGGGATTGTCGACGTACCCGGCATCGTGTGCGTCCCCCAAAAATTTCCGGATGGCAGCGCGCCCTGTCTTGCCGTAATCGCGAGTGTAATCGTTCACGTACATGCCGATGAATTTGCCGGCGAGTTCTGCATTCATGTCGCGCGCGTACGGCAGCGAGTGGCGCACCGCCTCGGTGCGATGGGCGAGGCCGAAATCGATACTTTGGCGCACAATTTCGAGAAGTTCGTGGCGAACCGGCTGGGGGATGTCTTTGCGTAGCACATTGCCGCCGAGCGGCAACGGCAAGCCCGTCTCGCGTTTCCACCATTCGCCAAGATCAACGATTTTCTGAAAACCTGATTGCCCATAGGTCAGTTGACCTTCGTGAATAATTAGACCCGCGTCAGCGCGGCCAGCTTTCACCGCATCGAAGATCTGATCGAACGGGACGACGACGTGCTTGAAGTCTCCGAGATAGAGTCGCAACGCGAGGAAGGCGCTGGTCATACGCCCGGGAACAGCGATCACACAGCCGCGCAACCACTCTCGAACATCGGCGACATCTTCATTCCGAGTTGGGTGTTGGGCGCCTTGCTCGCGAAAGCTTTCGAAGTTGGATGTTGGGTATTTTCTGACGACAATCGGCCCGTAGCCATCGCCCATGCTGGCGCCGCACGGCAGCAGTGCATATTTATCGGCCGCATACGCATACGCGTGAATCGAGATGGCGGAAACGTGAAGCTCGCCGCGAATTGCCCGTTCATTCAACGTTTGGATATCTTCGAGTCGATGTTCGAAACGATAACCACGAAGATCGATCTTGTTTTCCGCCATCGCGTAGAACATGAATGCATCGTCAGGATCGGGTGAGTGTCCGAGTGTGAAAACGTTCCGTTCCGGCGACATGGCGCACGCTATCTTCGAGGCGAAATCGGCGCAACAACGGACGACGTCCCCGTTGTTATTTGCGTTATCGGAGCGGTGCCGATAACCTGAGCCAGATGGTGAAATCTGGTCTGGGCAAAGGTCTCGATGCATTGATTGGCGTCCGCCCGGTCGCCGAGCGCGTGGATATCGATCCACGGGAAAAGATTCACCAAATTAGTCTTGCCAGCATCGTTCCCAGCGCTTTACAGCCGCGCAAAGATTTCGCGCATGAAGCTTTGCAGGAATTGATCGATTCGATTCGACAACACGGCATCATTCAGCCGCTAATCGTGCGGCTCGCCGGCGCGAGTTCGTTCAGCGGCGGACAAGTCGGCAATCGCTATGAGTTGATCGCGGGCGAACGGCGCTGGCGCGCGGCCCAGGAAGTGGGACTTACCCAAGTGCCGGTGATTATGCGGAGCGCAAGCGATCTGGAAGTGCTCGAGCTTTCCTTGATCGAGAACCTGCAGCGCGCCGATCTCAATCCCATCGAAGAAGCGCAAGGTTACGCCAGGTTGGCAGGCGAATTTGGAATGCGCCAGGAGGAGATCGCGCTTAAAGTCGGGCGCAGTCGCGCGGCGGTAGCGAACTCGATGCGCTTGTTGGATCTGCATCCGCAAGTTCAGAATTGGCTAATCCAGAACTTGCTTTCGGTCGGTCACGCGAAAGTGCTGCTGGGGTTAAAAGCCCCTGAGGAGCAATTGGTCGTGGCGGAAACCGTGTTGCGACGCAATGCCACGGTTCGCGCCACGGAGCGGCTCGTCGCGCGGCAGCTTGGAATCGGCCGCTCGCGGCGCAAGCGCGCTGGGGAGTTAACTGTTACTTCAGCGGCAATTGAAGACTTACGAAATCGATTGCAACAACATCTCGGCACGCACGTCACGCTTCACCACGGCGAAAAACGCGGACGGATCGAGATTGAATATTATGGCAATGACGATCTCCAGCGCATCGTCGCCGCGCTCGGACTGACCACGAGCGAAGGCTGAATTGCCAATCAACGATGTCAACCCGATGACGCGGAGGTCGCGCTTTCAATCCTTCACGCGACTGAGCGCTTCAGTATTCGTTGGCATTTTCCCGATCGTCCTCACCGCTTGTCATCCGCGCTCAGCCCCTCCATCGCAAGGCAAGCTTTGGGAAGAATTTTCCGGCGAGAAAGCTTTCGCCCACGTTCAGCGTCTCGTCGATTTTGGACCGCATCCGCCCGGGTCTGATGCGATCGAAAAATCCCGGGATTACATCGATAATCAACTGCGACTATCGGGTTGGCAGGTGACGCGGCAATCGTTTACGGATAACACACCGCGCGGAAAAGTCGCCTTTGTTAATCTTATCGCGCGATTTCCCGGGCCAGAAAATGCGGTGTCGTTTTTGTTGTGTTCCCATTATGACACGAAAACCTTTGACACCATCCGTTTTGTCGGGGCGAATGACGGCGGTTCGAGCACCGGCTTGCTCCTGGAATTGGCCAGAGTGCTGGGACAACACCCAAATCTGGCGGCGAAGATCGAGCTTGTGTTTTTTGACGGCGAAGAAGCTTATGAAAATTTCTCTGAAAGCGATGGCCTTTACGGTAGTCGCTATTTTGCCAGGCAGATCGCGCAAGACAAAACCGCCAAACAATTTCGCGGCGGAATCTTGTTCGACATGGTGGGCGACCGTTCGCTGGATATTACGCTGCCGCTGGACTCGCCCACCCAGATGGCACACGATATCTTTACCTCAGCCGATGCGCTCAAGCTGCGAAGTTATTTTAGCTACTTCGATCGCGAAATCATCGACGACCACACACCGCTGAATTCGATCGGGATTCCAACTCTCGATATCATCGATTTTGATTTCGCCTGGTGGCACACTGCCGGT
Organism: Chthoniobacterales bacterium; assembly: GCA_049300145.1. Lineage (GTDB taxonomy): Bacteria > Verrucomicrobiota > Verrucomicrobiia > Chthoniobacterales > UBA10450 > AV133. The sequence continues at coordinate 5,002 of JBAQJG010000722.1, forward strand.
GACACGATCGACAAAGTGAGCGCGCAAAGTTTGCAGATTGTCGGCGCCGTCGCCGCGTATTACCTGGCCGAGTTTGCGCTCAAATGAAGCAACGAAGACACGCGGCCGAGATTTGGGATTTTTCTCGCAACTCCGCATGCCGCCGGATTTTTTTGCGGCGATCATCAAAATGCACGTGGGTGAGATCAGTAAGCCGGTTCAGACACGCCTCGGTTTTCATATTATCCAATTGACTGACCGCGAGCCTCCTCGGCGGATGACTTTTGAAGAGGCGCGAGAGGAAATCGGTTTCACGTTCGAAAATGAAAAACGTCAAGCGGTCTTGCAAAATCTGGGGGTCGAGCTCCTGGGTCGCGCCGAGTTGTGCGCTTGCGACCCTGGGTCGGCCTTCGTTTCCATGGGGCCGGGCAGGCGGCTCGGAAATTCCTAAACTTCTGCATTGCCTCCCGGCTGATTTGAATTCAGTCTGATTACGTGTCAACGCCTGGTCCAAAGGAGTCCGCAGAACGTCACATGACTCATCGAATGCGAAAAAATATCGGAGTGATCGGTCTCGGGATTATCGGGAGCCGAGTGGCCGCCCACCTGCGCGAGAAGGGCTTCCACGTTTTTGTCTGGAATCGAACCTTGCGACGGATTCCAAACTTCGTCGGTACCCCCGCGGAAGTCGCGGAGATGTGCGATTACGTGCAAATTTTTGTCTCGGACGATGACGCGCTTCTTGACGTTACAAACCAGCTCACGTCCGCGCTGACGCCGCGCCACATCGTGCTCGCACATTCCACGGTCTCTCCGCACTCGATGCGTGCGGCGGCCGAGATTGTCGAACGCCGCGGCGCGCGCTTTATCGAGGCGCCATTCACTGGCAGCAAGATGGCCGCGGAAAAAGGCGAGCTCGTCTATTACGTTGGGGGGGACGATGCGGCCTTGCGGGAGGCGCGGCCGATTCTTGAAGCGAGCAGCAAGGAGATCATGGTGATCGGAGAAATTGGACAGGCTACGGCGGTCAAAATCGCGACTAATATGGTCACAGCTGCGAGCGTCGAGGCGGCGGCGGAAGCGTTGGCCCTGGCCCAAACTGTCGGCTTGTCACTCGACAAGTTCGTGGAAGCGATGCGCGGCAACGCTAGTTATTCCCAGACCCTGGCGATGAAATTGCCGAAGATGATCGAGGCGAATTTTGAACCGCACTTTTCTCTCAAACACATGCTCAAAGACATGCAGATCGCGAGCCGGCTCGGCTTGTCTCATTATCTTGAATTGGCTGTAACCGGCGCAACGCGAGAGCGGCTTCTCGAACAAATGCAACGAGGATACGGAGACGACGATTATTCTGCTATCGCGCGCAAGTATTTCCCCGATGTCCGGCCGGCCAGTTGCGAAGAAGCAGATCTGGAGCTGTTCGACCTGCCGCCGATCGTACCGTTCACGGTCGTTCAATCTGAAGCAGAAGGGCCACAAGAGGACCAACCCGGTAGCGGTCAACCGGAAGCTGAGGCGGGAACACTCGCTCCGCCCTCGGAGTTCGCACCTCTTTCGGCCAGTTTGGAAGAGCCAGAGGTTCCACAAAAAAAGAACGAGGCGGCCCCTTCCGAAGAAACATCGGCGGCAAGTTTGCCCCACGAATCACTCGAAGAAGAAACGCAACCGCGTCGCAGCGCCTCTTAAACGGTTGCTGCCCCCAGAGCGACTACTGAACGCCTGATCGCCCGACGAGAAGAATGACGGAGCCGTTTTTCGATTTATCGGGACGCGCAAAGCTCTGCATCACAGGAAGTGACCGTCTGCGTTTTCTCAACGGACAAGTCACGAACGACGTTCGCAAGGCGAGCGAATCGGCCGCAATCGAGGCCTGCGTTTTGAGCGCAAAAGGCCGGATGAATGGGCACGTTTTCCTTTCCGCCGGACAGGATTGCTTTCTGGTCGATGCCGATCCTGAACTTCGAGAAGGACTCTTGGCCAGGCTCGAGCGCTATGTCATCGCCGATGACGTACAGATTGAAGACGTAACCGATCGATTGTCGCTTTTTCATGTGTTGGCGCCCACCGGGCCGGCTGCGGGCGACGGCTGGCGCCTCGTCTCTGCGCGCCGCTTTACCGAAACGGGATGGGACGTATGGATCGACGCAACGCTTCATGACGTTGTTGCGCGACAATTGTCATCAGCGTTTCGTTCTTTTGACGCTGCTTCCGCGGAGGTTTTCCGCGTTGAAGAGGGGATTCCCCGCTGGGGCCGCGAGCTGACAGAAGAGATCATTCCGATCGAAGCGAACTTGGAAGGGCGAGCGATCGATTACGAGAAGGGCTGTTACATTGGTCAGGAAGTGATCTCGCGGATCAAGATGTCGGGTCAAACCAACAAGCGATTGTGTGGCTTGGTTTCGTTGCGCGATGCGCCGCTTTCGACCGGGATGAAACTCACCGCTACGGGGGAAAAGAGCAAGGAAGCCGGCTGGATTACGAGCGCAACGCGGAGTGAGAGGCTCGGGAAGGAGATCGCGCTCGCCTACGTCAAACGCGGCTTCAATGCCGCCGGGACTAGACTCGACGCGTTTAAGCTGGAAGACCCATCGATTATCGCGCACGTGGAAATTGTCCATCTTCCATTCGCGTGCTAAGGCATTCAAATTCACCGACCAGTTTCGGGCTTTTTTCGCTGTTGGCGTGATTGTTAATCTTGCTTTTTGAAGATCGAGACGTGTAAAGTCGGGGAGTCCCACTTTCTCAGGCCATGAATCAACGATTGCTCGCAGAAATTGGCCGCACCCAGCGGCTGGAAATTCTTAACTCGCTCAAGCGCACCCAGGGAATGTCGGTCAACGAGCTCGTCACCAAAATGAAGATGAGCTACATGGGAATCAAGCAGCATTGCCTCACCCTCCAACGCGACGGTTATCTCGATACCTGGCGGCGGCCGCAGAAAATGGGCCGGCCGGAAATGGTTTATCGGCTCACGCGCCGCACCCACGATCTTTTCCCGACCGATAGCAACCAAATCACACTCGAGCTGCTGAAATCGATTCAAGAAATTTATGGGCCAAACGCACCTGAGAAACTTCTTTACAATGTTTTCGAAAGAAAAGGTGCCACCCTCAAGGCCAAGGCGAAGGGAGAGACGGTGGCGGAGCGCGCCAAGTGGTTGGCCAAGGTGCGCGATGGCGAGGGCCACATGGCGCAATTCATCACGGAAGAGAAAGAGGGCGGCCCGCAGATTCTCGAATGTCACTCGCCTATTTTGAATCTGCTCGATCGCTACTCAATCGTCGGCCGCCTCGAGCAGGATATGTTCGAAGCCGTTCTTGGCACGCGCGTGCGCAGAGAAGAAACGCGCAACTCAGGCTTGTACGAGTGCGCATTCTATTTCGTGCTGTAATCGCGCCGCTCACCTTGCGTCGGTCGTTGAGATTTCTTCTTTCCAGTTAGCGAATTTCGGTTGATTCATGGCCCATGCCTCGGGCCTTTCCCACCGCCGTCATCGAGAATCTGCAGCCGCTCGTTGACAGCGGACGCTACCCGATCAAGCGCGTGGTCGGCGAAGACCTTGTGGTGGCAGCGGACGTCTTCAAAGATGGGCACGATGTCGTCGCCGCCCTCTTGAAGTGGCGCATTCTTGGAGAGAATCGCTGGCACGAAACGCCCATGGCCTTCATCGACAACGACCACTGGCGCGGCGTCTGCACCCTCTACGAGAACGCCATCTACGAATACACGGTCGAAGCCTGGACAGACACCTTTCGCGGATGGCAGCGCGAGTTTACTACAAAGTTCGAGGCTGGCGTTTCCACATTGACCAGTGAAGCGCTGGAAGGGGCCGCCTTGCTCAAAGCTGCTTCGCGGCGCGCTCATGACCCGGCGGACGCGGCGCGCTTGATCGAGCTCTCGCAACAAATCGGCACGGCCGAGAACGCCGAAATTAACGCCATTGCACATTCTGGAGAGCTCGAGGTGCTCATGGCCAGTTATCCCGATCGTTCCAATGCCACGCAATATGCACCTGCCCCGCGCGCCGTGGTTGATCGACTAGCTGCCCGCACGGCCGCGTGGTACGAATTTTTTCCACGCTCAGCCGAAGGCCGCGGCGATCGTGGCTCGACCCTGCGCGATTGTTTGCCGCGAATCGATTATGCCAAGTCCATGGGATTTGATGTCATTTACTTTCCGCCGATTCATCCCATCGGGCACACGAATCGCAAAGGCCGCAACAATTCCACCTCGTCCGAGCCCGGGGATCCCGGTTCGCCTTGGGCAATTGGCAGCAAAGCCGGCGGACACAAGGCGATTGAACCTGCGCTCGGCACGCTGGCCGATTTTGACTGGCTCGTAGCGGAAGTGCGCAAGCGCGGAATGGAAATCGCACTCGACTTCGCGCTCAACTGCTCACCCGATCATCCTTACGTGAAGGAGCATCCCGACTGGTTTTACAAGCGGCCGGATGGCTCGATCAAATACGCCGAGAATCCACCCAAGAAGTACGAGGACATCTATCCGCTTAATTTCCGCTGCAAAAATTGGCGCGCGCTTTGGGCAGAGATGAAGAGCATTGTCCTTTTTTGGGCGGAACACGGTGTGCGCATCTTTCGTGTCGATAATCCGCACACCAAGCCAGTTGCGTTCTGGGAATATCTCATTGCCAACGTCCAGGCCAAATATCCGGACGTGCTCTTTCTCTCCGAAGCATTCACAAAACCGAAAATGATGAAAGCGCTGGCGAAAGCCGGATTCACCCAAAGCTACACTTATTTCACCTGGCGCAACTCGAAGCAGGAGC
>JBAQJG010000723.1:0-4381 GCA_049300145.1 Chthoniobacterales bacterium
AGTGACTTGCTGATCGTCGCGGGCTACAATTTGTTTAGCGAATCGCTGGCGGACTTTGTCGAATATGCGAATAAAACTGAAGCGACAGTGGCCGTTTACGACGTCGGAGATCTCGAGAAGATCAAGAAATACGGCAACATCACGATCGACTCTGGCGGAGTCATCACGCACTTTGAGGAAAAGCCGGAGAAAGCGCAAAGCACGTTGGCCGCCGTCGCTCTTTATTATTACTCACGCGAAATGATCCCGCTGCTGACAACGTATCTCGTCGCGGGAAATAATCCCGATCAACCGGGCCGCTTTGTGCAATGGCTTTACACCCGCAAGCCCGTGAAAACTTTCCAGATCAAAGGCAAATGGCTCGACATCGGAAGCAAAGAGACGTTGAAAGAAGCGAACGGGATTTTCGCGGAAATTAAGACGTGATTGTCGATCTCGGGTTGGAGGAATGACGAATAACGAATGAAGCTCGAACGAACGAAGGACGAAAGGGCAACCGGACGTCTCTTTTCATCATTTCGATTTCGTTATTCTCTTCGTCATCCGATATTCAACATTCGTCATTTATCTTGTTCGTGATTCGCGATGAATCATTTCAGCCGGCCTTCGTCGAATTCGATCAAATCAAAATAAGTCCGAATATCTTTGCGGCCTTCGCCACCTGCTTGCTTGAGAAAATGTAGGAAGCGCGCTTTTTTCGCGGCTGTGTCCGGGTGGCGGGAAATCATCGCTTCGTTCCATTGTTCGGTTGCTTCGGGAGAGTGTTTCTCGCCGTTTTCCTGCACCCAATTCAAGATGGCCTCGTCTTCCTCTAAACGGTTGGCAGCTTCTTCGAAGGCGTCGCCATTCAGTTTCAGAAATGCGAGCAGATGTTTGTCGAAGCCAACTGTTTTGTAATTGTATCCGTCGAGCAGGCCCTGCCGGTACAGTTTGGCTTTGTCGATCAAACGCGGCAGATGCACGTAACCGCCGAGCTTCGCGTACGGGCTGCGAGGATGCAGTTTGTGCGTCAACGCGAAGCTAAGTTGCGGGCAAAGGCTGGGCCGCAGCTCCCGAGATGCGGGATTCGACCGTGCGCGAGATCGCCGGCTTTTGTTCTGTTAACAATTCGGCTTGGGTGAGATCAGCCTGACCAATCACAAGCTGACCGGAGAAAATCCCGCCCTTCTCCACGGTGATCGCCTTCGCGGTGACATTACCTTCGAGCGATGCGTTCTTGTCGATGGCAACGGAGGTGTCGGCCACAATTTCGGCAGACATACGTCCTTTGATCTCGATGCTGCCGACCGTCACTTGGCGGAAGCATTGCACATCGGCTTTACGCGTTACGACTAAGTGCCGCGCGCTGAGGCGACCGGGGAGCTTCCCGACGAAGTTGATCGTGGCCGTGCCAGTGCAATGCAAGTTGCCGCGCAGTTTTCCCTCGACCAAGGCAGAGTGGCAGATGACACCGGTGCTGCCAACATCACCTTTCGCGGTGAGATGGACATCGCCGCGTGTGCGAATCGTTCGGCTGAAGCTGGTGGTGATTTTGTAATCTCGGAGATCGATGTAGGCGCTGCATGCTGGACAGATTGTCGATGTTGCGGCGCCGCTGACCTCGTGTTTTCGCTTGCATTCGAAACATTCGACAACTGAACTCCGTTGCCGGCTCCAGAGGCCTTCGAATCTTTGAAAGAGGGAAGGATCGCGTGGCGGGGGGGTCTCCCCTTTCGGGCGAAGTTTTATAGCGGATTTTGGCGCCGATGGAGAAAAATGACGGCCGCACTGGCGGCACATCGAGCTCTTGGCCGCAGCGTAGTCCATCTGCTTGAAGCCACAGTGCGGACATTCCGCACTGACCCTGGCAGGCGACGGCTTGGCCACTGGTTTGGTGAGCGAAGAGTTTTCTCTTTAAGCGCGCGCACCGAAGGCGGCCTTGACCGGCTCATCGTGCCGGACAACTTCCGGCCGCGCTGTGATCGGTTTTGCGGTGACGGTTCCGCTAGTCACTTCAGATTTCCCGATGAAGGTAGCTCCTTCTTCGATGACGAGACGGGCCGCTTTCAAATCTCCTTGCAGCGTGCACTTCGCTTTCAGTTCGCAACGCTCCGCCACCGTGATATTGCCCTGCACCTTCCCGAAAACCGTGATCGATTTCGTTTTGATCTCGCCACGGATATCGGCGTTCTCACCGATCGTTAGCACGCCATCAGAATGGATTTCGCCTTCGACCTTCCCGTCGATGAGAAGCTCTTTTTGAAACTTGATCGAGCCTTTGATTTCGACGTCGCTCGAAAGGATGTCTTTGCCGGAATGTTCTGCCATATGTTTTTGGTAATCGGTTGATGTTGTTGGTTGTTCGCCGTTGGCGGCTCGGTTGTAATCATCGCCACCCGAGGGCAGCGATCCTTCTCCGATCACCGACATCGGTCTTTGCGGGATGAATTTTCTCAACACGCGGTATTATTGTAACGCTCTAGCGCCATGTCAACGCATTCTCACAGACGAGATCGACTTTTCGCGGCCTATTTGCCAACCCGGTGGAGTTTGCCCACATGGTTTTGAAAAAATCAAGAATTGCGGCACTTGAGCAGGTGTTCGATCCACGATGGAGCAGAGCGCATGCCGGGGCGCGGACAAGCCTAAAATTGCCCGAGGAATTGTGCGCCACCCGTTCGGAATCGTACGCAAGCACACGGAGGCGCGTAAGACGCGCGTAGCGATCCGAAATTTAGAGTGGCTCTCAAGCCGTAATGTTTGAGCGCCGAGAGAAAAATAAAATAGAGCCGCCTTTGTTAAAGCTACCGGGCGGCGGCCTTCGCTTTGTGCTCCGCCCCAAAGCAAAAGCTGGGCCCGCCAGGATTCGAACCTGGGACCAAGGGATTATGAGTCCCCTGCTCTAACCGCTGAGCTACAGGCCCCGGTGTTTACGCATTGAAGCACAGTATATCCCTGACGACCAACCGCGAAAGCATTCGGGGCTGCTCTAACCGCTGAGCTATAGATATGTAATCCAGGCTTCGCGCTCAAAATCGAAACGAGCGCCCTTCGTAGGATGGGATCGACATTAATGTTCGATGCACCGTTCGAAATCAGGGCGGGTCTATCACACGGCCATTGACGTCACCAAAACCAACGCGATAGCCATCACCGTTGCACCAGCCGGTGATCGTTAATGTGTCACCGTCTTCAAGCCATTTGCGCGTTTCGCCGCTTGGTAAATTTAGCGGATTCGCGCCCCGCCAAGTCAACTCCAGCATGCAGCCGCGTGATTCTTCGGCCGGCCCGCTGATCGTTCCGCTGGCCAACAGATCGCCCGGCTGAAGATTACAGCCCCCCATGGTGTGATGCGCCAGTTGTTGCGAAATGCTCCAGTAAAGATTTTGAAAATTGGTGCGGGTGACGATGTGCGGCGCTTGCATCTTCGCGGTTTGCAAATGCGCTTCCAGCTCGATGTCGAAGATGAAATCGTTTTTCGCCCGCAAATAAGGCAACGGCTCGGGATCCTTCGGCGGAAGCGGTTTGCGAAACGGCTCGAGTGCCTCGAGCGTGACGACCCAGGGCGAAATGCTAGTGGCGAAATTTTTCGCCAGAAATGGACCGAGTGGCTGATATTCCCAAGCCTGAACGTCGCGTGCGCTCCAATCGTTCATCAAGACGAAGCCAAAGATGTGATCAAGAGCGCGATCGATCGGCACCGGTTGGCCTAACGAGTTGGCCGGTCCGATCAAGAACGCCATTTCGAGTTCGTAATCGAGACTTTTCGTCGGCCCAAACAGAGGTGCGTTCGCATCCGGCGGTTTGATTTGCCCTTTTGGTCGCCGCACCTCAGTTCCGCTGATCACGATTGAGCTGGCGCGACCGTGATATGCAACCGGCAGCCATTTCCAATTCGCCATGAGCGCGTTCTCCGGACCGCGCAACATCGTTCCCACGTTGTGCGCGTGATGATAGGACGAATAGAAATCTGTGTAATCGCCGATTCGCGCCGGCAATTGCATGGCTACGTCGCGTTGTTGATGAAAAACGCGCTCACGCAGCTCGGCATCGTCACGCAGTATTGGCGTATCGGCGGAAAGAAGATGTTGTAATACTTTGCGCGTTTTGCGCCAGGCAGGTCGCCCGAGCGCGAGAAATGCGTTGAGCGAATCTTGCGAAAACAATTGTCGATCTTGTGCAAAATCGAAATGGCCTTTTTCTTCGAGAACAGACAGGTCGACGATGCGCTCACCGATCGCGACGCCGACGCGCGCTGCACTGTCGCGCGGTTTGAAAACTCCGAAGGGAAGATTCTGGATTGGAAAGTGCGACTCGCGCGGGACATCGATAAAAGATTTGAGCGGCATTTAGCTGTAGCGGCGCTCTATGAGCGCCGCATTAATTCTCCGACGGACATAGA
>JBAQJG010000724.1:0-2376 GCA_049300145.1 Chthoniobacterales bacterium
CAGAAGGTCACGGAAGAATTTGTTCACCTGGCGGACGAACAATACCACCTCTTGCTCCATCTCCAGGCGGAAATGGCGAAATGCCCGCGCGAACGAAAGAAACATTTAGCGCTCGTGGCCAAAGCGCGTGACTTAGAAAAAGGTCTTTGGCTCTCGTTCGATGGCTATACCGAGCAGTATCAAACGCTGAAAGGCTGGCTGCTCCAGGCGCTCCGGGCCAAGACCGAGATGGTAGAAGCTAACCTGCGTCTCGTTATTTCGATCGCAAAAAAATATACAAACCGCGGCCTCTCCTTTCTCGACTTGATTCAGGAAGGAAACATGGGGTTGATGAAAGCGGTCGAGAAGTTTGAATATCGCCGGGGCTATAAGTTTTCTACTTATGCCACCTGGTGGATCCGTCAGGCCATCACGCGTTCAATCGCCGATCAAGCACGTACTATTCGCATTCCCGTTCATATGATCGAGACGATCAACAAGCTGATGCGTGTGCAGAAACAACTGGTCCAGGAATACGGTCGCGAGCCTACGCCGGAAGAGGTTGCGGAAGAGATTTTGTTGCCGGTCGATCGCGTCCGCGCGGTTCTGAAAATGGCACAACAACCAATCTCGCTCCAGTCGCCAGTCGGGGAAAGCGAAGAAACCAATTTTGGTGATTTCATCGAGGACAAAGGCGCGGAAAACCCGAGCGACATGACGGCAATCGTCTTATTGAAAGAGAAAATCAAAGACGTCCTCGAAACCTTGACGGAGCGTGAGCGCCAAGTGCTGGAGCAACGCTTCGGGTTGGTCGATGGATACAGCCGAACACTCGAAGAAGTGGGCCGGCAATTCCGGGTCACCCGCGAGCGCATCCGTCAGATCGAAGCGAAAGCCTTGCGCAAAATGCGCCATCCCACGCGCATCCGCCAGCTCGCAGGTTTTCTGGAAGCGCCTGAACCGTAGATATCGGCAGGGTTCGGCCAAGTGAGGAAGGTCCTTCAGTGCGCTGCGCTCCTTGCATAATGTTAGGAAGGATTGGGAGACCCAGCTAATCGATCCAATCGGTTACCCTGACGGTGAGCGAGTCGGCCTTGCACGAGCTCTTTCTGCGCGCAACTTTTAACCGCGTCATTAGTTTAATTCGCGGGCATGAAACGTGAAGATGATCAGCAATTGTGGGACCTCCTTGGGCAGGCGGATGAACCCAAGGTTTCGCCATTCTTTGCCCGTAACGTCCTGCGACAAATCCGGCGAGAACCGCGCTGGTTCGAGCACGTGCGATCCTGGCTGAGGTTGCGCAGACTCGCTCCCGCTTCGGGACTGGCACTGGCGGTGATCGCGGCGATTATTTTCGCCCACAATCCTTCATTGCGTCTAAAACCGGCCGCTGCTGAATCTGATCCAGTCGCAAAAATCGACGCGCAGGACTATGAAGTTGTTGCAGATTTGGACGAACTGCTGGCCTCGGACGAGAACAACTTGTGGGACGAAGATTCAACCTTATAGGCGCGACGATCGCCCTCTCGATCTTCGCGTCGTATTTCAGCTTCGCCCAAGAACCGTCACAAAAATCGGGCCGGCTTGGCGGCGGCTTTGACCGGCGCAACAACCAATTTCGAGGCCCAAGCGAGCGTCGGGGCCCAGGCGAGCGCGTCTTTCAACTCTCGCCCGAAGAGCGTCAGGCGTTCAGGAAAAATGCCGAGCGTTGGCTTCGCATGAATCCGGAACAGCAGAAGTTGCTCCGCGAACGCTACCAAATACATCGCCAACAGCTAAAAACCGAAGCTGAAGTGGCCCTGCGCCAGTCTGGCCTTCGCCTGGATCAGAACGCGCGCGACCAGTTCGAGGCGCGTTATCTCCAAGAGCGACTGAAGATCGAGCGGCAGCTGCGAGAACAATTCGAGGCGAAGCGAGACCAGCAGCTACCGCAACTGAATGAGCGATTGAAAAATGAATTTCAGTCGCGTCAATCAACGCCCGGCGCTACCTTGACATCGACGCCCGCAGTTTCCGTAACGCCGATTCACTGACCGTTTCGGCGCGTGTCGCTTATTGCCGTTCACCGCGAAAAGAATTGAGCTGGCCCGGAATTGGACCCAGCCAGCTCGGCAAGGAGCTAGAGCCGCTCAGTATCCCCGATAGTAACGGTGATAGCGATTGTGCCTGTAATAGCGATGCCCGTGGTACCAATAGAAACTTGGTCCAACGTAAACGCTTGGACCATAGTAGTGAGGATAGGGATAGCCATACCCATACCCATATGGATACCCATAAGCCACAGGAAATCCGACGCCGATGCCAACCGAGACACCCCCGTCAGAACTTGGTGCGGACGCAAACGCGAAGCCACTTATCGCCAACGCAATTAAAAGAAGCTTTTTCCAGTTCATTATT
>JBAQJG010000725.1:0-4162 GCA_049300145.1 Chthoniobacterales bacterium
GAACGACGGCGAGCAGATAGAAAAACGAAACGGCCCAGTAACCAGTGTAATTGAAGATCGATAATGACAATCCCGTGACGACGCCGGCGATGAGAAGCGCGATACCAAAATCCTGCCAGGGAGCACGCGCCAAACGTTCCTCGATTGATTCACTGCGTGGCCGCGCCGATTCCTCCGCCGGGATCATGTGGATGTCGATGTTACCGCTCTGGCGCATGAGCCAGCGCAGCGGGTCGCGTTTCAAGAAGCTTGTCCATCGCGAGCCGAGCGGCTTGCCGATGACAATCTGAGTGACGTTGTGTTGACGGGCGATGCGGAGGAGCGCTTCGCCGATATCGGTGCCGGGCGTGGAAATCACTTCCGCGCCGAGTTGACGCGCGAGCGCGAGATAACGAGTCAAGCGTGTCTGCTCTTCTTGCGAAAGCGGGCGCGGGCGCTCGATGTTGGCCACGATCCACGTAGCTTCCATCGATGCCGCCAACCGGCGCGTGTAACGAATCAACCTTTCCGAATACGGGCTCGCGCTGACCGCGACGAGCAAGCGATCGCCGCTTTTCCACGGCCCAGCGATTTTTTCCTCGGACATGATGTCGCGCAAATCGCGATCTACATGTTCGGCGACAAGGCGCAGCGCCATTTCGCGTAATGCGATGAGATTACTTTCGCGGAAGAAATTTTGCGCCGCCCACTCCGCGCGTTCGCCGAGATAAACTCTTCCTTCCGCGAGACGTGCGCGCAATTGCTCCGGTGTTAGATCGACAAGAACGATCTCGTCGGCAAGATCGAGAACGGTATCGGGGACGGTTTCACTTACGGTGATGCCGCTGATTTGGCGCACCGTATCACTGCGGCTGGCGACGTGCTGAACGTTGAGCGTGGTGTAAACGTCGATGCCGGCATCGAGCAGCTCGAGCACATCCTGGTAACGCTTCGGATGGCGCGAGCCAGGCGCATTCGTGTGCGCGAGTTCATCGACAACCGCGAGACCGGGATGCCATGTGAGGATCGCGTCGAGATCCATCTCCTCGAGTTTTGTTCCGCGATACTCGAGCTGCGACCGCGGCATGATTGGCATGCCTTCGGTCAGCGCTTCGGTTTCTTTGCGTCCGTGTGTTTCGACGATGCCGATCACGACCTCGGTGCCTTGTTGCACTTTCTGTTGGGCGGCTTGCAACATGGCGTAAGTCTTCCCGACGCCCGGGGACATCCCGAAAAAGATCTTAAGCTTGCCGCGGGTGGCGGCGGTCTCCTCGCGCTTCAGGCGCGCGAGAATCGCGTCTGGATCAGGCCGTTCAGCCTCGCTCATGCGGCAATTCTACGCTGTTGCCGCGATGCCTGCATCTCAGAAGCGATTGGGCGAAACCAATGAAGTCGGTGAGGGCAGAAACTCTGTGGGAGTTCTCCGAGATTGATTATCGCCGCGCTCTAGCAGTTTTGGGAAAAACTCGAACTTGGATAAGGCGGGCCACTCGTTAACCCGTCGCATCTGTTGCAGGAACACTAAAGGTGCATTGAGAAATGCTCGACGATCGGGCCCATCGCGAGGGCTTGGAAGAAATTAAGCGCGCCAACGAGCAGCGCGGTGCCGGTAAGTAACACGCCGAAGGTAACTCCGTCGGAAGGCATTGTGCCGGGACTGGGAGGTCGCCGCGTCATTGCCGCAAAGCGGCCAGCCAACGACAGAGCCAGCACGGCCAAGATGTATCGGCCCGCCAGCATCGCGATTATGGTTGTCGCGTTATAGAAAATATTGTTAGCGCTGAGACTTGCCATCGTTTGACCGTTGTTGGCAAAGCAACTCGCGTAAGCGAAAAGAATTTCGGTGAAGCCGTGAGGGCCGGTATTCGTTGTTAATCCGGCGAGACCGGCTTTGGTCACAACTGCAAGCGCGGCTAACGCGAGGGTTGTGACCGGCGCAACCAGTGTGTAAATGGCGATGATCTTCATCTCCGGCGGGCCAATTTGTTTGCCGAGATGTTCCGGAGTGCGACCGATCATCAATCCACCAATGAAAAGCCCGATCAACGCGACGAAGATCATTCCATAAAGCCCGCCACCAAGTCCGCCAAAAATAATTTCACCAAGAAGCATGTTAACTAATGGCACGGCGACGCCCAGCGGCTGAAAACTGTCATCCATCGAATTGTAGGAACCGGTGGACGTGTTCGAAGTTACGACCGCTGCAAGGGTGGAGCCGGCAATACCGAAACGCTGTTCCTTACCTTCCATGTTGCCGCCGGCGATGTCGCACGCGAACGACGGATGCGACGTTGATTCTGCCCAGTTGCACGCAATTAACCCGGCAATAAAAAGCGCGGTCATGGTCCAAAAAATTACCCAGCCATCGCGCGGCCGACCTACCATACGGCCAAAAGTGTGCGTGAGCGCGGCTGGAAGAATTACGATAGCAAGCAGTTCCATAAAGTTGGTCAACGGCGTCGGATTCTCGAACGGGTGTGCGCCGTTGGCGTTGAAAAAGCCGCCACCGTTTGTGCCGAGATTCTTGATTAACTCTAGCGCGGCAACAGGTCCCTGAGCGATGGTTTGCGTAGCGCCTTCGATTGTTCGCGCAACAGTGTAAGGCTGAAAATTCATCGGCACGCCTTGCGCGACCAGAAACAAACTGCCTACCAGCGAAACTGGCAATAACACCCACAAAACTGCGCGAATAAGATCGGCCCAGAAATTACCTAACCGGGTGGTTCTTTCGCGGGCGTAGCCGCGAATGAAGGCGATTCCGACCGCGAGGCCAGCTGCGCCGGCAAAAAAGTTTTGGCCGGCGAGCACAAGTTGACTGAAGTAACTCATCGTTGTCTCGCCGGCATACGCTTGCCATGTAGTGGTGGTTGCAAAACTGACCGCGGTGTTGGCGGCAAGATCCGGCGTCATCGGTGTGGTCATTACGTTTGGAAAGAACCACGGAAGAAACGCCTGGCGCCGAAGCAGAAAATAAACGGTGACGATGTTGATGACGCCAAAAAGGGTGAAAGCGAACGCGTAACGCTTCCAATCCATTTCGCATTTAGGATCAATGCCAACGAGCCGGTGGATTAGTCGCTCCGCCGGCAGAAGCAGCGGATCAAAGAAAGTGTGTCGCCGTTCGAAAACGCGTTCCAGATACGCACCCACCGGCTTGACGAGGAGAGCCACGATCAAAACGAAGGCTCCAGCCTGAAGAGCATCGGCCGCGCTCATCTTATCGCAGCTTTTGAAGACGGCACTGCCGCCGTGCGCCGTCGCAAGCGTTCGTTCAGAAGTGGAAGATCACGTCGGTGACAAAAGCGAACTGGTCTTTACGTGTTCCATTATTATACGCGGGAACATCGTAAGAATGATCATATCGAAGTTCGGGACGGATGGTGATGAGTTTGTCCGGCCACCAGGTAAGACCGATGGAATGCTCTGTGTACTGTGTCGCAAAGCCGGTGCGGCTGCCTACTTTGTCATTAAAATATTCGTTCCGAACTGTAAAGAACGTGCCCGGAAGTAGCCGGAACATGGTGTAATTGACGACCGCCCATTCCGGCGCGTATCCATTCCGCACTGGAAACGAGCCGCTTTGAAACGGCACCTCCTTTGTCGGGTGATCCTTTGCATCCTCCATGTACATGTACCAGGCCTCGGTCGTCGTATAAATCTGGTCGTTGAACTTGTGCGTCCACGTCCCGACAAATTGTTGCAGATTGTTGTAGCCAAACTTGCCGTTGTTGAAACTGTTGGCTCCGGCATAGATCGAATCCATTTGGTTAGGCGCAGTCCATTGGATCATCACCGTGCCGGTTGGTTGTCGCCCTGGATCTTTTTGCCAAATCGCAACGTCAGTGCCGTCATCTATGCCGGCCTGAAATGTCCACTGATCGTTAATCTTCGTGGTGGTGAAGATTCCTTCATGACAATAGTCATCGAAGCCGTAGAGGATCGAGTGGCTGGCCATGAGATTGTTCGGAGCCAACTGCGCCTCGATGTCCGGTTCAGAAATGATTCGGCCAATGCGAATGTTCATTCCTTGGAAAACGTATGGAACGTAGAGATCGAAATAGACCATCGGCATATCAACGCCGGCGTAGCTGTTGTGTTTTAAGAGTTGGTCGGTGAACCATCCTCGGGAAATCGTGAAGCGATAGTCGAGTCCATACAGCGCTGACAATCGAAAACCCCAATC
>JBAQJG010000726.1:0-1722 GCA_049300145.1 Chthoniobacterales bacterium
ATCCAAGCGCAGCGTCTTTTCCACGGTCATCAGGCTGCCGCCGGCTGCAGCCGCTGATGTTGATAGTCCCGGCCGCTCGATAACACGGCCCACGCAATGCGCGCCAACTTATTGGCGATCGCAACAACGACCTTGTTGCGCGGTGCACGCTGCGCGAGCCGGTGTACCCACTGCCCGAATCCCCCCGTGTCGTACTTGACGCGAAGCAGCACAGCGCGGGCACCGTGGATCAGCATGCGACGCAAATAGACGTTGCCCCGCTTGCTGATGCCGAACAGCTTCTGCTTACCCCCGGTGGAGTACTGCCGTGGCACGACGCCAAGCCAGGCTGCGAAGTCCCGTCCCCGGCGAAAGGCAGCCCCGTTGCCGATGGCGGCCACGGTTGCGGTAGAGACCAGCGGGCCGAAGCCGGGAATCTGCCGTAGACGCTGGCAGCGCGCATCCTCATTACTAATGCGCTCAATCTCGTCGGTAATGGCTTTGATATCGATCTCCGTCTGCTTCCACTCCTGCCATAGTCGATCTAGCAGCCAGCGCAGGCCCGGGCTCAGATTCTGTTCGGCATCTTCAATAACGGTTGGCAGGTTCTTGCGGAGCTGGATGGGCCGTGCTGCGAAGATGAGACCGCGTTCCAGCAGGAATCCGCGGATCTCGTTGATCAGCGCAGTGCGACGCTGCACCAGCCGATCCCGCACGCGGTGCATGGCCTGCCAATCGAGCTGCTCCTGCGTCTTGATCTGCACAAAGCGCATGTTCTGCTTGGTTACGGCTTCGGCGATCGCTTCGGCATCGATGAAGTCGTTCTTGTTCGACTTCCGATAGGGTTTGACGAACTGGGCCGGGATCAGCCGCACCTCGTGCCCTTGTTCGCGTAATGCCGCACCCAGGAAATGCGCTCCCGCACAAGCCTCAAGGCCGATGAGCGATGATGGCAGGTTCGCAGTATGGGCCAACAGCTGCGCACGGGAGAACTTCTTCCGAGCCAGAACCTTGTTACGCTCTCCCAATGCAACTAGATGAAAGATGGTCTTGCCCAAGTCGATGCCAATCGATGTGATGTGCATGGCGATGATCCTCCTCATGTAAACTGCCGAGCCGTTATGCTACTCGGCGGCGGACCATCTCATTAATCGCCTTTACGCTCAAAACCCCAGCCTGACGGGCGAACAGACGGCGCAAGCTTGTGACATCGCTGATTTCGCCAGTTATGCGGGGTACAATGGCATGGGCGTTGCGAAGCCGCAGCCATTGCTCGTTACCGAGCCATGAATATGTCCGCTGAACCCGACAGTCTTCCGCCAGAGCTGCCGTTAGGTAGAGCATCGTTCTACTCCGTAGGCAGTACAGTCGCTAACGTCAAGACCGGAGTGCTTACTGGTTACGAATATGTCGCCTTCGATTACGACTCTCAAAGTGGCGACACCTCTCACTCGGAAACTATCGTTGCAATCAAGACCGACTCGCCCAAGACTCCTGATACGAACCTATCACGCGCATCGGGCCTTCAATTGGAGAGGGTGGGTGAATGGATATTTGCATTCGAGCCACGGCGCATCCTTTCCCGCAGCAGCATTGGTAACACTGTAAGCGACATAGTCAATCTACTCGACTACTCGAAGGTGTTCCCGCAGAACACGTGAGGTTCGCACGTCAATTGTTGAAATATCGCCATTACACTCATTGACCCGGTTCGGCGCGGATGAAATATTGGCCAGACACAGC